>JAQXGQ010000162.1 GCA_029006795.1 Clostridiales bacterium
TACAAGTGTTTAAAAATGATCCTCTGAACTGGGAATGGGTGCAAAAAATGTTGATGCCGGATGCTCTCTACGAAGTGTATGGCGGGGCGGTAGAGGATGTGTTTACTGGAAACAATGTGTTTTTAAGTCTCTACAATCCAAACTATGCAGCAATTTTTCTTGTGATGTTCGCCTGTGCCTTCCTGCTGCAGTTCCTTACAGCGCAGGAAAAGCGGGAGAAAATTGTTGCGGCAGTGTTTCTTTTAGATGCACTGGTGCTGTGCTGGTTTACTTATACAAGAGCGGCGTTAGTAGCATTTGTTGTAGTGGTGGCAGTACTTATGATCATCATGGGAAAAAGCGGAGAGCGGAAAGTGATACTTTATATCGCTTTATCGGGAGCGGGACTGCTTGTACTGCTCTTGGTGATGGATACGGCTTTGTTCGGAGGAAAATTTGCATCAAGAATCATGGATGAACCGAAAAATGCCAAACTGGAATCGATTCACACAACGGAGGATGGGGTGGAAATTACCTATGGCGGGGCGACCTGCGTGCTGAGGCTTGAGGACGTTGCAGAGGGAGAAATCAAACTTTCCCTGCCTGGGGAATGCTATGCGGACAGTCTCGAATGGGATGGAGAAGAACAGATTTTAGTGAAATTAGACGATATCACGTTACAGTTTGTAGAGCAGGATGGCACGTATTATTACTATACAGAGTGGGGAAAGACAGACAGCATGCAGAAGGTTGCTGCAGTGGACTTTCATGGATATGAATATCTTGGAAGCGGACGACTCTATATCTGGTCAAGAGTGCTGCCGATATTAAAACGCTATATTTTCCTCGGAAGCGGGCCAGATACTTTCGCAGAGGTCTATCCGCAAAATGACTATGTAGGGAAATTGGTTTATGCTGAAAATCCGGGACGTATTATGGAGGGGGCTCACAATGATTATCTGATGCGATGGGTACAGACAGGACTATTGTCATTGTTAGCGTTGCTGGTATTTTATGGGATGTTTATCCGAAAATGTTTCCGGTATTACAGACAATGCGGTTTGAGCACAGTGCGGGAAAAATTAGGATTAGGCTGTTTTTTAGGGTGTATCGGATATCTTGTGTGCAGTTTCTTTTCGGATTCTACTTTATATACGACACCAATATTTTATGTTTTTGCTGGTATAGCGCTTGCAGCAGCCGATGGAGAGTGAAAAAAGTGCTTTTCATATGAAAAACAATGTGTTATACTATGAAAGTTAATAGAACTCTGCGCAAAAAGCGATGAGATAGGTAAAGGAGAAAAAATATGAAACACGTAAAAACATTAAATACCAAAAGATTACAGAACACAGTAAAAAAAGGCGGATGCGGTGAGTGCCAGACTTCCTGCCAGTCAGCTTGCAAAACTTCCTGTACAGTAGGAAACCAGAGCTGTGAGAACAAATAAATTTGTTCAGATTAAGTAAACAATGAATGCAGACAAAGGACCGTTCGCGCAGCGTTCGGTCATTTGTACGTTAGAAAGAGAGGAAATAGATTGAAAAATAAATTTTTCAATCGCAAATTTGTGCCTGCGGTTCAAAGTTTGCAGGTACTAGAAAGGATCGGTTATTGTAAGTGGTTCATCAGTACAAGAACAACGGCTATGATATTGTTTTAGATGTAAACAGCGGAGCCATTCATGTGGTAGATGACGTGACCTATGATGTGATTGCATATATCAATGAAAATTCCGTAGAACAGTATTCGAAAGAAGCATTAGTAAATAACCTGTCAGAGAAATATGACAGGGCAGAGGTGGAGGAGGCATTAGGGGAAGTAGAGTCCTTGATAGAGGAGGAGTCCCTGTTCACCAAAGACACCTATGAGAATTATATTATGGACTTCAAAAAACGTCCGACAGTAGTAAAAGCGCTGTGCCTGCATATTGCCCATGACTGCAATCTGGCATGTCAGTATTGCTTTGCAGAGGAAGGGGAGTACCACGGAAGAAGGGCGCTCATGTCCTTTGAAGTAGGAAAGAAAGCATTAGACTTTTTGATTGCCAATTCCGGCAGCAGAAGAAATCTTGAAGTAGACTTTTTCGGCGGTGAACCGCTTATGAACTTTCAGGTAGTGAAGGATTTAGTGGCATACGGAAGAGAACAGGAGAAGATTCACGACAAAAAATTCCGTTTTACCTTAACGACCAATGGTGTGCTGTTAGATGACGAAATCATGGAATTCTGCAATAAAGAAATGGGCAATGTGGTCTTAAGCATTGATGGAAGAAAAGAAGTACATGATAAGATGCGTCCTTTTAGAAAAGGAGCGGGAAGTTACGACTTAGTAGTTCCCAAATTCCAGAAATTTGCGGAGAGCAGAAATCAGGATAAATACTATGCGAGAGGCACGTTTACCCATTATAATACGGATTTTGCTGCAGACGTGCTGCATTTAGCAGACTTAGGCTTTAAACAGATTTCCGTGGAGCCGGTAGTGGCAGCGCCGTCTGAACCTTATGCTATTACAGAAGAAGATTTGCCGAAACTGTTTGAAGAGTACGATAAGTTAGCAGCTGAGATGGTAAAACGGCATAAAGAAGGAAATGTTTTTAATTTCTTCCATTTTATGATAGATTTAGAGGGGGGTCCCTGTGTGGCAAAACGTCTTTCCGGTTGTGGATCGGGAACGGAATATCTTGCAGTAACTCCCTGGGGTGACTTTTATCCCTGCCACCAGTTCGTGGGAAATGAAAAATTCCTCATGGGAAATGTGGACGAGGGGATAACAAACACGGAACTTCGTGATGAATTTAAGTGCTGTAACGTTTATGCAAAAGAGAAATGTCGTAATTGTTTTGCGAGATTCTATTGCAGTGGCGGCTGTGCAGCGAATGCCTTTCATTTTAGTGGGGATATCTGTGGGGCTTATGATATTGGATGTGAGCTTCAGAAAAAGCGTATCGAATGTGCCATTATGATAAAGGCTGCAACCTGCGAATAAATTCATACGTTTTATATAGATTTAAGAAGAACAGGAAGGAAAAAAGAAATGAAGAAGAGTAAAGCAGCAGTTGTATTAGTAGTGATTCTTGCCGCTTTAGCAGGACTTGCCTACTATGCTTCCATCATTCTTTCCTCTACAGGGATTGGGGAGGAAATGAGCATCCCGTTAGGTCTTGACCTTTCCGGAGGTGTTTCCATCACCTATCAGGTTGTGGACGAAAACCCAAGTGTTGAGGATATGAGTGATACCATTTATAAGCTCCAGAAACGTGTGGAGAGTTACAGTACGGAGTCTTCCGTATATCAGGTGGGTGACGATCGTATTGCGGTTGAGATACCGGGGGTTTCTGATGCCAACAAAATTTTAGAGGAATTAGGAAATCCGGGTTCCTTAGAGTTCCAGCTTTCTGATGGAACGGTATTTATGACAGGTGATCAGGTGGCAGATGCCCAGGCAGCCACTACCACAGATAACTATGGAAATAAACAGTACATAGTACAGCTTACCTTGACAGATGAGGGCGCTGAAATTTTTGGAGATGTTACGACAGAAAATGTAGGTAACTATCTTCCAATTGTATATGACGGAGAAATCATCAGCTATCCGGAGGTGCAGGAAGCCATTACCGGTGGTACGGCACAGATTTCAGGACAGTCAACCTTTGAAGAAGCACAGACTTTAGCAACCCAGATTCGTATCGGTTCCCTTTCCTTACAGTTAGAGGAATTAGAGTCTAGCGTGGTTGGAGCACAACTTGGAAGCCAGGCGATTTCTAGCAGTTTAAAAGCAGGTGTCATCGGTCTTATCATTGTTATGATTTTTATGATTGTTTTCTACGCAGTACCGGGTGTTGCTGCAGCTTTGGCATTGGCAATTTATACTGGTCTTGTGATTGCTACATTATATTTATTTGAGATTACCTTAACCCTGCCTGGTATAGCAGGTATTATTCTTGGTATTGGTATGGCAGTGGATGCCAACATCGTTATTTTTGCCCGTATCCGTGAGGAGATTGCCACAGGAAAGACGGTGCAGACTTCCATGAAGAATGGTTTCCAGAAGGCGATGTCTGCTATTGTAGATGGTAATATCACCACATTGATTGCGGCAATCGTGCTGATGGGGTTAGGATCCGGTACAGTAAAAGGATTTGCCTATACTCTTATGATTAGTATTGTCTTATCTATGTTTACCGCACTTGTGGTAACCAGATGGATTTTATATGCACTGCATGGTCTTGGATTGAAAGACGAAAAATTCTATGGATGTGCAAAGGAAAGAAAAGTTATCAATTTCTTAGGACGCAGAAACGTATTCTTTGTAATTTCTGCAGTTTTAATTGTTGCAGGTTTTATTGGTATGGGAGTGCATGCAGGAGCAGGAAACGGGGCATTAAATTACAGCCTTGATTTCGTAGGCGGTACCTCTACGACGGCGGACTACGGTAAAGAATATTCTATTGAAGAAATCGAAAGTCAGATTGTTCCTGAGTTTGCTGCGGTGATTGGAGATAATAATATCCAGTCGAATCGTGTGGAAGGAACCACACAGGTGACCGTAAAGACCCGAACCCTTGCTTTAGACGAGCGTGAGGCAGTAAACAGCATGTTGGTGGAGAAATTTGGTGTTGACGAGAAAACCATTACTTCTCAGAGTATCAGCTCTACCATCAGTGGGGAGATGCGTTCTGACGCAATTGTTGCAGTTCTGGTAGCAACGTTTTGTATGCTGATTTATATCTGGTTTAGATTTAAAGATATCCGTTTTGGCGCAAGTGCCATTGCGGCATTGGTACATGACGTTCTTGTAGTCCTTACCATATATGCGATTGCCCGCATTTCTGTAGGAAATACCTTTATTGCATGTATGCTGACCATCATCGGATATTCCGTCAACGATACCATTGTTATTTTTGACCGTATCCGTGAAAATATGGCAACGGTACACGGAAAGATAACAAGAGAGACCTTAGCAGAGGTTGCAAATCGAAGCCTGACACAGACGTTATCGAGAAGTATCAATACCTCTATTACCACTTTCATTATGGTATTTATGCTTTACATCTTAGGTGTCACAAGTATTCGCGAATTTGCATTGCCACTGATGGCAGGTTTGCTCTGCGGTTCTTACAGTTCTATCTGTATCGCGACAGAATTATGGTATGTGATGAAAGTGCATCTTGGCAAAAATAAAATTACAGAATAAAAGCAGGGCTGCCTTAAAGGGCAGCCTTTCGTATATTAAGGGACAGATTATGATAAAAATATATTTTCTGGCGATAAATATCATTGGTTTTCTGCTGATGGGGGAGGATAAGCGCCGGGCAAAAAAGCATTTATGGCGGATTTCGGAAAAGGCGCTGTTTCTGTGCAGTCTGCTTGGCGGTAGTGTCGGAACATGGGCGGGCATGTATGTGTTCCGTCATAAGACAAAACACTGGTATTTTGTGGTGGGGATGCCGCTGATTCTGGCAGTGCAGATTTTTTTATCAATTTTGCTTATATGACTTATAAATAATTGTTATAGAATTAATTGTTTTTATAATTGCGAAAAAGAGTTAAGTCATATATAATGAGAAGTATAGCTGTAAAAGACAGGTGTTTTTCAGAGAAAGACAGGATGAGGGCTAAAGAAGGGAGATTTACGGATTATGTATACACTTGAAGATATTCAGGCAGTAGATATGGAAGTGGCAAATGCCATTACAGATGAGTTTGAGAGGCAGAACAGCCATATTGAGCTGATTGCATCCGAAAACTGGGTAAGTCCGGCAGTGATGTCAGCGATGGGCAGTGTTATGACGAACAAATATGCGGAAGGGTATCCGGGCAAGAGATATTACGGCGGATGCGATTGCGTGGACGTAGTTGAAAAATTAGCTATTGAGCGTGCCAAAGAGTTGTTCGGCTGTGATTATGCCAATGTTCAGCCACATTCCGGAGCACAGGCAAATATGGCAGTACAGTTTGCAATTTTAAAACCGGGCGACACTGTGATGGGAATGAATTTAGACCACGGCGGACATCTGACACACGGAAGTCCTGTGAACTTCTCCGGTACTTATTTCCATATTGTTCCTTATGGAGTAAATGATGAGGGCTTTATTGATTACGACAAAGTTATGGAAATTGCAATGGAGTGCAAACCGAAAATGATTATTGCCGGAGCGTCCGCTTATGCAAGAACCATTGATTTTAAAAAATTCCGTGAAATCGCAGATGCCTGCGGAGCTGTATTAATGGTAGATATGGCGCATATTGCAGGACTTGTGGCAGCAGGACTTCATCCAAGCCCAATTCCGTATGCGGATGTGGTAACTACTACGACCCATAAGACCTTACGCGGGCCGCGTGGCGGTATGATTTTGTGCAATCAGGAAGCTGCTGACAAATACAACTTTAACAAGGCAATTTTCCCGGGGATTCAGGGTGGTCCTTTGATGCACGTGATTGCGGCGAAAGCAATCTGCTTTAAAGAAGCATTGCAGCCGGAGTTTAAAGTGTATGCAAAGAATATCATTGATAATGCACAGGCACTTTGCAAGGGTCTGATGGACAGAGATATCAAGATTGTATCCGGTGGTACGGACAATCACCTCATGTTAGTAGATTTGACAAACTATGATAAGACCGGAAAAGAAGTGGAGAAACTTCTTGATTCTGTCAACATCACCTGTAATAAGAATACGATTCCAAACGACCCGAAATCACCTTTTGTCACTAGCGGTGTGCGTCTCGGAACAGCGGCAGTATCTTCCCGTGGTATGAATACGGAGGATATGGACAAAATCGCAGAGGCAATTGCAATGATGATAAAAGAAGGAGAGCCTGCTGCCGAGAAAGCAAAGGCAATCGTGAAATCTCTGACGGATAAGTATCCGCTGAAATAAAACACAGAAAATTCACAAAGGGGATTTTTCCTTGAAAATCTGGGGAAAATGGGGATTTTTTCCGGGGAATATTAATGAAAAATTAAGAATAGGGTATGTAATATTTCTATTAAAAATGATAGAATAGACACAATGGTGTTTATTCTATCATTTTTTTGCGTGAGTAGCTAGGGTATGTAAAGAGGAGAAACTATGAAGAAGAAAAAAGTAATTGCGCTGATAGGCGTTATTGTTGTGGTAGCTGCACTTGGCGGCACCGGCTATTATTTTAGATATGAAATCGGTGAATTTGCGGGAGAAAAGTTTGAAAACATTCGTGATATGATTCCGTTTTTGAATCCGGGAAACTCAGATGATAAGGTATATGTAGAAAAAGTATCTAAGGTGATGAACACCTACACGGGTGCGTCAAACCGTTACAACGGTGTGGTGGAAACACAGGACAGCTATGAGGTAAACGTAGATTCTTCAAGAACCATCGAAGAAATTTTAGTAGAAGAGGGAGATACGGTAGAAGAAGGGCAGAAACTTGTTACCTATGATGCCAGTGAGCTTGAAATGCAGGTAAAACAGGCAAAACTGGAGGTAGAAAGTATCAATAATGATATTGACAATTCCAAGAAAAAGATAGCAAGACTTAATGAACAGCTCAGTAAAACTCAGGATGAGGACGATAAGTTTGATCTCACCACGGAGATACAGTCCGAACAAAATTCTATTGAACAGACAGAATTTGATTTGGAGAGTAAAAATTTAGAAATAGAAAAATTAGAAAAGCAGATTGAGGAATCTGCCGTAGTTAGTAAACAGTCTGGTGTGGTAAAAGAGATTAATGAGAATGGCATGGACAGCAACGGAAATAATGCTGCATTTATGACAATTTTACAGGAAGGGGAATACCGCATAAAGGGTTCCATTGATGAGCAGAATGTCTGGATGGTGACGGAGGGAACTCCTGTGGTAATCCGCTCAAGGGTGGACAATAGCCAGACATGGAAAGGAACATTAGCAAAACTGGATACGGAAAATGTTGAAAAGGATGACAGCGATAATTCCTATGGGGGTTCAGACAGTGCGGTATCTTCCACAAAGTATCCGTTTTATGTGGAACTGGAATCAGCAGAAGGACTGCTGTTAGGACAGCATGTATACATAGAGATGGATGAGGGACAGGAAGAAGAAAAAGAAGGACTCTGGCTTTACAGCAGTTATGTAGTAGAGGATGAGACTGGAACTTATGTGTGGGCAGCAAACGAAAAGAATCGTCTGGAAAAACGATATGTAGAATTAGGTGAGTTTGATGAGGAGTTAGGGGAGTATGAGATACTTTCCGGGTTGACCGAGGATGATTATATTACATGGCCAATGGCAGGGTTGTATGAAGGCGTGGCAACCGTTACGAATATGGATGAAGTAGATTATTCATCTCCTCTTTACAATCAGGATGGCACCGAGATGTTAGAAGAAGATTTCTACTACGATACCGAGATGTTAGAAGACGAGTACGATTACGATATGGAAGATGAATTTTATTACGATACAGAAATGCTTGAGGAAATGGATCTTATCAATGAGAGACAGAAAAATGCGGAAGAGGAAGACGCGGAGGTAGAGGAATGATACTGAACATACAGAACATATACAAGGATTATCAGCAGGATAAGCTGGTAGTTCCTGTGTTAAAAGATGTTTCTCTCACCGTAGAGGAAGGGGAGTATGTGGCAATTATGGGACCCTCTGGTTCCGGGAAAACCACACTGATGAACATCATCGGCTGTCTTGACAGACCCACTAGAGGAACCTATGAATTAGCAGGGGAGGATGTGCTGAAATTAAAAGACAGGGAATTGTCAGACCTGCGGTTAAGAAGTATCGGGTTTGTATTTCAGAGTTTTCATCTGATGCCGAGAGAAACAGCGATGGAGAATGTTTCTCTGCCCTTAAGCTATGCGGGAGTGAAGAAAAAGGAGCGCAGGGAGAGGGCAATCAATGCCCTAGAGAGAGTGGGGTTAGGAGAACGTGTCAATTTTAAACCTACCCAGCTTTCCGGTGGACAGAAACAGAGGGTTGCCATTGCCAGAGCGATGGTAAATAATCCAAAGATTTTGTTGGCTGACGAGCCTACCGGAGCCTTAGATTCCAAGTCAGGGGAACAGATAATGGAACTTTTTAAGAAGTTGAACGAGGAAGGGGTAACGGTGGTTATGATTACCCATGATCCCAAAATTGCGGCAAATGCAAAGCGGGTCATCCGAATTATAGATGGTGTTATCTATGAGGGAAATGGAGAGGAGGCAGCATCGTGAAAATAAAAAGAGTGATTGCTGTGGTAGTTGCCATTGCTGTTGCAGGCGGAGCGGTTTATGGCGGTATTTACGCATATCAGGCATACCAGAGTAAAAATTTGGTGGCGGAGGTACAGCCGGTTTCCAATATCAACTCGGGTTATTGGGGGGATCAGGAGACAAGTTACGGCATGGTTACGAATGACTCTTCCCAGGAGATTTATCTGGAAAATGCTTCCAAGATAGAAGAGGTATACGTGGCAGCTGGGGATGAGGTAAAGACTGGTGATCCGCTGCTTAAGTATGATACGTCTGAAATTGAAATAGAGATTAAGAGGAAAAAAATAGATATCAGTACGATTCAGAATGATATTGCAAGGACGGAACATGCTCTTTCCACATTAAAACAGACAAAACCAGTGGATAAGACAAAACCGGCAACGAATACATCTCAACATTCTTCTTCGGATGATGATGATGATGACGATGCAGGTGTTACGTCACTTCCACAGACGGATGCGAAGGATAGCAGGATATACAATTATGTGACAGCTTCTTCTGTTGCCTATAATGCAAAAACGGCAGACGGTTCTGCGGAAAATCCTTACATATATTATGTGAATAAAGGGGCTTATGCTTACGGAAGTTTTTTTAATTCCATTCGTCCTACCAGCAAGGGAGATGATGGAAAACACGTAGTTTTTATCATATGTAAGAAGGATTCAAATGGGAAAATGGTGATGGAAACGGTGAATGATTCTGACGATACGGAGACAACCGAAACAACCGAAAGCACAGACGAAAGTACCGATGACGTGCAGACTGTTTCTGCGGAAGATGGCAAAGAAATCACTTACAGTGAGACGTCGGGAACAAAACCGAAAGAGGTAGATAAGATTGGTACCACTGGATCGGGAGAACAGGTTCCGGTGGCAGACGACAGTGTTTCGCCAAATACCAAAACTTTTGACGGAAACAATTTCCCGACAGAGTATGATGATGACAGAATGTGGTATATTTTCAGCGGTGAGGAGGTTGGAGAGAGTTACTTGGATTTGCTAGAACAAATTGAGGCGGAAGAAGAGGATGAAGAGGACGACTGGGTGGAACCGGAAGGGTATTCAGAAGCGGAGTTAGCTGAAGCGATTGAGACAAAAGAGCAGGAATTAAAAAAATTAGATATTCAGCGAAGAAGCGAAGAACTTCAGTTAGAGTCATTAGAGAATACAGCTTCGGACGGTGTAGTTTATGCTAAGATTGATGGTACGGTAAAGAGCGTAAAGGATATTGGTAGTAGTTCCGATGATACGGATAGTACGGCATTTATGGTAGTCGCCGGTTCAGAAGGACTTTATGTCAGCGGGACAATCAGTGAACTTCTACTCGATGAAGTCAAACCGGGAACGATTATCACGGCAAATTCCTGGGAAACCGGAAATACCTTTCAGGCAACTGTTACAGAAATATCCGATTATCCGGTCAGCGGTAATTCTATGGGAGACGGAAATCCGAATGTATCCTATTATGAATATACGGCTTACATCGAGGACAGTTCCGCACTGAAAAACGGAGAGTATGTCGACCTTTCCATTCAGACAAACACCAATGAGACGGAGGGACTTTATGTCGATAAGGCATATGTGCGGCAGGAAAACGGCAAGTCCTATGTTATGATTGCAGACGAAAATAACCGTTTGAAGAAGCAGTATGTGGGTACCGGAAAAACCGTTTACGGTTCCGCAATCCAGATAACATCAGGGTTATCGGAGACGGATTTAATTGCTTTTCCTTACGGAAAGACTGCGGTAGAGGGTACGTTAGTTTCGGAAGATGAAAGTATCATGTATTATTAGGGAGGAACAACATGTTTGAGAATATAAGATTATCTTTTCAGGGAATATGGTCTCATAAAATGCGTTCTTTCCTGACAATGTTAGGAATTATTATCGGTATTGCCGCAATTATTGCGATTGTTTCCACAATTAAAGGTACAAATGAGCAGATTAAAGAAAATCTTATCGGTTTCGGCGATAATACGGTGGAGGTATCTCTGTATCAAGGAGAATGGGAATATGAGATGGACTATAACGGGATACCGGTGGGTGTTCCCCTTGTAGCGGATTCTGTCCTAGAAGAAATTAAGGACATTGCTCATGTGGAAAATGCCTCGTGCTATCTCAGTAGACAGGATTATGGCGGAGTTTACTATCTGAATACTGCCTTTTCCGGCGGTTATGTCAGGGGAGTGGATGAAAGCTATTTTGACACCTGCAACTACATTATGAAAGAGGGAAGAGGCTTTACGGAAGAGGATTTTTCGAAATACCGGAAAGTGGCAATTTTAGATACGGATTCTGCTGAGGCCCTGTTTCAGGGAGAAGACCCGGTAGGAAAGGCTATCGAGATACAGAAAGAGCCTTATACCGTTATCGGAATTGTGACAAAGGCAAAAATTTTTGAGCCGGTCATCAATTCCATTGATGATTATTACACTTATACCCAGGAGACAGCAGGTTCCATCTATATTCCAAATACCACGTGGCCCATTGTCTATCAGTATGATGAACCTCAGAATGTGGTGTTGTCGGTGGACAGCACAGATAATATGACTACTGCGGGAAAAGCATGTGCCGATATTCTGAATAATTATCTGGCACCGAAGGATGAGACGATTCAGTATAAGGCGAAGGATTTGCTAGAGCAGGCGCAGCAGATACAGGAATTGAGCAGTTCTACGAATACCATGTTAATCTGGATTGCGGGAATATCCCTCATTGTAGGTGGCATCGGTGTTATGAATATCATGCTTGTGTCTGTCACGGAGCGTACCCAGGAAATCGGATTGAAAAAAGCAATCGGTGCGAGAAAAGGAAAGATTTTAGGACAGTTTTTGACGGAGGCAGCAGTGCTTACCAGTCTAGGCGGTGTTTTTGGCGTTATTGTGGGAATTATACTAGCGGAAGTAATTTCCTATGTGACTACCATGCCCGTGGCAATCAGTATTCCGGCGGCAATAGGTTCCGTCGTATTTTCTATGGTAATAGGAATTGTGTTTGGAGTATTCCCGTCTTATAAGGCGGCAAATTTAAATCCGATTGATGCGCTGCGCCACGAGTAGCATGCCGCTTGGTGTTGTTTCAAGTGATATTGATAAGAGGACAATTTTAAATGAAGAGAATTGTAATGTTTTCCGGCGGGGTGGAGACTCTTGCCTATTTTTCAAAGGAGATGGCAAAGGAATTTGAAAAAAGAGGGTATACCGTATTCTTTTATGATTTGAAAAGGGAAAAAGAATCTGCAAGGCGGCTGCGTAAGTTTATCAAAGCAGGTGAGACGGTGATGATAACCTTTAACTTTCAGGGGTTAGAAAAAGAGCCTGGAGTTTACAGTGAAAGAGAAGGTTACATCTGGGACGGTTACGGGATACCCTGCTATAATATTGCGGCAGATCATCCCTATTTTTACCATGACCGCCTGCAGGATTTGCCCGAAAGATACTACCATATCAGTATTGATAGATGTCAGGAAGCCTACTTTAAAACCTATTATCCGGAGTATCACAGTCAGGGATTTCTGCCCTTAGCAGGAACGGAATATGCAGAAAACGGGTATGATGAGACAGAACAACCCATGATGGATGTCCTTCTGACAGGAAACTATACCACGCTCTCCTTCTTTGAACCATATATCAATTGGATTAATGATGAATATGCCAAATTTTACCGTGGAATTATCAATGAATTAATAGAAAATTCCTGTGAGACGGTGGAAGAAGTGGCAAAAAAGCACTGTGAGAGGGAACTGGGAAAAGTTGCAGAGGATGACTTCCGGCTGGTGCTTCACAAGATGATTTTTGTTGATTTATATGTCCGCAATTACTATCGCGGCGAAGTGGTAAAAACATTGGTAGAAAACGGAATTACTGTAGATGTCATTGGAAAAGGATGGGAAGAGTTAGAGTGCAGCCATAAAGAGAACCTTCGCATCCATCCACAGACGGATTCCGAAACTTGTCTGAAAGAGTTGAAAAAAGCGAAATTGTCCATCAATGTGATGCCCTGGTTTAAAGACGGAGCCCATGACAGAGTATTTAACTCTATCTTAAATGGAGCGGTCTGTCTTTCTGACACCAGCAAATATCTCTGTGAGGAGCTGAAAGAGGGAGAGGGTGTCTATTATTATGATCTGAAACGGTTAGAGAAATTGCCGGTAAAAGTGAAAGAATTGCTGCAAAAAGAGGATGGTTTGCAGGATATTGTGGCAAAAGGTAAGGCGAAGGTACTGGAAAAACATACCTGGAAACAGAGAGCAGAAATTTTAATAAACTGGTTTGAAGAAAACGCTTGACAAAGAACGGATAAATGGGCTACACTCCAATTAAGTGGACTGATTTGGTTGCTTTGGAGAAAGAAAGCTTATTTACGAAAGTAGGAGAAGGGGGATTGCAATGGTGTAATTCGCTCTTCTTTTTTCGATAAGCGGTAAAGTTACGAAAGTGTGAAAAACACACTTTGTTTACATAGATAACTTATTCAACGTGTCAATGGGAAAGGAGTAATGTTCTATGAAGTATGTGACTAAAACGATCGATTTTTCTCCGATGTTGTGCAACGAGCAGGAAGCGATAGCAGCGTGCATTTATGACATGAAGGGAAAGGGGTATAAACTTGCGACAGAAACATTTATCGGTATTTCATGGGTGCTGCTGGTGTTTGAAACAGCATAGAGAATTTATGGGAAAACAGAAAAGAGCTTAAGGAAGCATTTAGTCACATGGAGTGTGTGATTAGGTGCTTTCTTTATTTCATGGGAAGAAAAGGTTTCCTATTCATAAATAAATATGTTAGAATGATAGCGTAGAAAGGGCTTGGGAGGAATAAATATGGGAAGAATGGATGAACTTATCGGATATGGAAGAGAACACAATTGTTCGGATATCCACTTAACATATGGGATGGAGCCACTGGTACGTTGTAACGGAAAACTGGTAAGTCTGAGTGGTTACGGAGCCATGGATGATACCGTGTTAGAAGAAATTGCATTGGAGATTTTACAGAAGGAAAATGTAAAGATTCAGGGTGACGGAAAAATGACAGACATTGATGTTTGCTATGAGACGCCAGACGGTACGAGAAACCGTGTCAATATTTATCATCAGCAGAAGCATACAGCGATTGCAATAAGACTTTTAAATGCGCACATTCCGACATTAGAGGAATTGCAGATGCCATCGGTGATGAAAGAATTAACAGAATTGTCACAGGGACTTGTTTTAGTGACAGGACAGGCCGGAAGTGGTAAGTCTACCACATTGGCTGCCTGTATTAATGAAATCAACTGTACGAGACGGTGTCATATTATTACGATTGAGGATCCTGTGGAGTATCTTCACAGCAATAAAAACTCTATGATTAATCAGAGAGAAGTGGGAGCAGATACACCGAGCTTTTCAGAGGCACTCAAAAGTTCTTTAAGAGAAGACCCGGATGTCATTCTGGTGGGAGAAATGAAGGATACCCAGACGATTTTGGCGGCGGTTACTGCGGCTGAAACGGGACATCTGGTATTTTCTGCTTTACATATTGCTGATGCTGAGGCTGCGATAGAGCGAATGGTAGAAATATTTCCACCGTATCAGCAACAACAAATACGGAATCAGCTTGCCACTGTCTTAAAAGCGGTGGTTTCCCAACGATTAGTAGCGTCAGCAGATGGAGACGGCAGGATTTTCGCACAGGAAATTCTCCTTGTGAATGATGATGTGGCAGAGATGATACGGGAGGGTAAGTACCATCGTTCCTTAAAATTATAGGAAACAACTGTATATTTACTTGCATTCCTGGAAAAATAAGTATATAATAGCGAAAGATAATGGCAGTGACGGAAACTACGGTCGAGACATTGGTACAGAGAGCCGGTGGGTGGTGTGAACCGGTACAAGAGAAGACCTTTCCATTTCCTGAGCCGGTGATGAAAGTCACAAGGGTCGTATCCTTTATCATACGTTTTGAGAGGTCGCTATGAAATTAGCGGCAATATGGGTGGCAACGCGGAAGTAAACCTTTCGTCCCATGTCTTGGCAACGCATAACAGCGGTGAAAGACTTGGAACGAAAGGTTTTTTGTTTTTAAGTTACACGCTGTGAAAACATAGCGCCAGGATAGTACAACAGGCGCAGAAAGAGGAGAAAAATGATTGATTTAAAATTTTTAAGAGAAAACCCGGAAGTAGTAAAACAGAACATCAAAAACAAATTTCAGGATCACAAATTACCGTTGGTGGATGAAGTAATTGAGTTAGATGCCCAGGCGAGAAAGACACAGCAGGAGGCAGATGACCTTCGTGCCAGCAGAAACCAGCTTTCCAAGGAAATCGGAAAACTCATGGGACAGGGCAAAAAGGAAGAGGCAGAGGCAGTAAAAGCACAGGTAAGCGCCAATGCAGCCCGTCTTGCAGAGTTAGAGGAAAAAGAAAAAGAATTGCAGGAAAAAGTAACTAAAATTATGATGACCATTCCAAACATCATTGATCCGTCCGTTCCAATCGGAAAAGATGATAGCTGCAATGAGGAAATTGAAAAGTTTGGTGAGCCGGTAGTACCGGATTTTGAAATTCCTTATCATACAGAGATTATGGAGCGCTTCAATGGCATTGATTTAGATGCGGCAGGAAAGGTAGCAGGAAACGGATTCTATTATCTGATGGGAGACATTGCGAGATTACATTCTTCCGTCATTTCCTACGCGAGAGATTTTATGATTGACAGAGGATTTACCTATGTGATTCCACCGTTTATGATTCGAAGCAACGTGGTGACAGGCGTTATGAGCTTTGATGAGATGGACGCTATGATGTATAAGATTGAGGGAGAAGACCTATACTTAATCGGTACTTCCGAGCACTCTATGATTGGTAAATTTATTGACACCATCAATGATGAGGACAAGCTGCCATATACGCTGACATCTTATTCCCCATGTTTCCGTAAAGAAAAAGGCGCTCATGGTATTGAGGAGCGTGGTGTTTACCGTATTCATCAGTTTGAAAAGCAGGAGATGATTGTGGTATGTAAACCGGAAGATTCAAAAATGTATTACGATAAACTGTGGCAGAACACTGTGGATTTATTCCGCAGCCTAGATATTCCGGTTCGTACGTTAGAGTGCTGCTCCGGTGACTTAGCAGACTTAAAGGTGAAATCCTGTGACGTGGAGGCATGGTCTCCGAGACAGAAGAAATACTTTGAGGTGGGAAGCTGCTCTAACTTAGGAGATGCCCAGGCAAGACGTCTGAAAATTCGTGTGAAGGGTAAGGACGGCAATAAATACTTTGCTCACACCTTAAACAATACGGTAGTTGCTCCGCCAAGAATGCTCATCGCTTTCTTAGAGAACAACTTAAACGAGGACGGCAGCGTAAATATTCCGGTAGCGCTTCGTCCGTATATGGGTGGAAAAGAGAAATTAGTTCCGGTGAAATAATTTGATAGAGTGACGTAGAAATAGCAAAAATAATGCAATATTAAACAAAAACAGCGGGTTCAAGTGGATAAAAAGTTCCTTGAACCCGCTGTTTTTGCGACTGAACACGTTTTCACGATTCGTATCAAAAATATACGCTTGAACGAAATAAAACCCATAAATCAGGCGGAAATACAATGAAACAATGTTAAAAATGACAGTTCTGTGCAAACGTTTTCGCAATCAACATTTGAAGTTCCATTTCTGTTCTGTATATAATCGTTCCAAGAACAGGAGGAAGTGACATGAGAGAGACAGATAAGACAAAAGAGAACAATGACAATTACATCATTAATGTGGAACATCTCAACAAACAATTCGTGGTTGATAAGCAGCCAATGGAGGTATTGAGGGATATCAACCTTCAGATTAAAAAAGGTGAATTTGTCACAATTGTAGGTCACAGCGCATGTGGAAAAAGCACATTGTTGAAAATCATGTGTGGTCTAGTGGGATATGAAGATGGTATTGTAGAGAGAAATGGTCATGCGGTAGTTGGACCGGGACCTAAATGTGGCATGGTATTTCAGGATCATCGATTACTTCCGTGGCTTAAGATAAAGGATAATGTAGGATTTGGCCTAAAAGATTTATCGAAGGAAGAAAAGGAAGAGACGGTAAGAAAACATCTTGAGATGGTTGGTTTAAAGGGATTTGAAAACAGTTATCCTAGCCAGCTATCCGGAGGAATGTCACAGAGGGCTGCCATTGCAAGGGGACTTGCAAATAACCCAACGATACTTTTATTAGATGAACCATTCGGAGCGTTAGATGCATTGACAAGAATTCAGATGCAGAAAGAAATTCTCCGTATCCAAAAGGAAGAAGGCACTACCATGGTCATGGTAACACATGATATTGATGAAGCAATTTATCTGGGAAATCGGATTGTGGTCATGTCTGCAAGACCGGGAGAGATTAA
>JAQXGQ010000163.1 GCA_029006795.1 Clostridiales bacterium
TATTTTCGGTTATTGGGGAGTTATCTGGACAGAACCCGCAAGCTGGATTTTGATGGTAATTCCATTGGTTGTCATGATATGGAGAAATCCGGCGATGCATAAGGGAAAATGAGGAATAAAAAATATTGCATAAGAAAATGCTCTTTGCTATAATAGGTAAGTCAATGGGAAATATTTTCTAAATAAACAGAAAAGGAGATAAGAAATGAAAAAGTTATGTAAAGGAGCAAAAGTGCTTCAGTTTGCATTAGCACTGTTTTTAGCAGTAACTTTGGTATTTGCTTTCGGAAATAGTGCAAAGGCAGCAACCGCGAAGCCTGCGGGACTAAAACAGACAGATGCAAGTACGAGTGGTATAACGGTAACATGGGATACAGTTCTTGGTTCAAAATGTTATATGTACAGCAGAATTAGTAACAATCCACAGATGCAGGGATGCAGTGATAAATGGCTGGGTTCAAATTCAACAAGCTGTTCAATACGTGGTTTAAATGCCGGAAGAACCTGGTATGTACAGATCGGTACATGTAGTGACTATCATAGTTATGAGGAAGCGCCGGCAGATACGGTATGGTCAGATGTATTAGAGGTGGTAACGGCACCGGAAGAGGTTGAAAATAGCACAATTAAATATGATAGTGCTACAGAGACATCCATCACTATCAGCTGGGGAGCAATTGAGGGCGCAACCTCTTATAATGTTCTATTTTATACAGATAACGAAAACGATGGCATGACTGTAACTACAGGTACTAATTCGGTTACAGCATCTGAATTAAAGAAAAATACAGAATATAATGTAAAGATTTATTCAAAGAGAAGTAATAGCAACGGTAGTTATATTGCAGAGGGAGAAAGCTATGAATATGGATACAGAAGTGGACTTCCGACCCTGCCTACTGTTGTTACCGGTGTAGACTGTGATTATTTTGATACATCTGTTAAAACAGGAAGTGCAAGATTTTCATGGGATAAGAATGAAGTAGCTAATGGTTATGAGTATGAGATATATAAGTACGATGGGAAAAAGGTATTGACAAAAGGTTTTATTGACAAATATTCTTATAACAGTGCCTCTGTGAAAAACAGCAAATTAAAAAGCCGTCAGGTATATAAAATCCGTGTGAGAGCTTATGTGAATACTTCAAATAATGACAAGGTATACGGAAAATGGTCATCTTATGATTACTTCTGCCGTATGGCTGGTACAGATGTTTCCCTGAAAAAGAGTGGAAGCAATAAGATTAAGACCAGTTGGAAGAAAGTGACAGGTGCTACTGGCTATACCATTTATCTTGGTACAACCTCTAGCTATTCTTCATCTAATGTGAAATACAAAAAAATAGGAACCACAAAGAAAACATCTTATGATATCAAAACAAAACTGAAAAAGAACAAGTATTACTACGTAAGAGTTATTCCGAATTATAAAAAAGGAAAGACAACCTATTCAGGTACGGTAAATAGTACAGGTTCATATTCTGCATATGCATGGTATAGTAAGTACGGAAATTGGTATTATTATAATTAAGCAGTAAAAAAGACAATCGGAGAAATCCGGTTGTCTTTTTTTCGGATGCTATTTTCGTACCCGTGAGGGTGGAATGCCATATCTCTTTTTAAACAGCTTGCTGAAATGATATACATCATCATAGCCTACCATAGCTGCCACTTCCTGAATGCTGCCGCTTTTGCCCTGTTCTAACAGTTCTTTTGCCCGATCAAGGCGGATATTGATCAGATGGTGAATGGGAGTATCTCCGGTTTCACTCTTAAAAATACGGGAGATATAAAAAGGGCTTAAGTACATATTTTCTGCAATCTGGTCAAGGGAAATCTTTTCCGCATAATGTTCCTCAAAATAATTTACTAACTGTTCTACCACATATTTCTTGTTGACGGAGTCAAAGGAATATCCTGTATCAATAGGAATTGGTTTGCTCTGTCCGCGCAGCAGAAGTACGAGCATCTGCATGAGGTAGGATTTCAACATCAGATAGCGACCTGCCTGACAGACATCATTTTCTGCTGACATGGAGGTGCATAACTTAAACAGCTTTTGGCGCAGTTCTCCGGTGGTATGTATGACCGGAGTGTCAGAAACCATCGGCAGATGGTTTTCCGGCAGATTTGGGAAACGGATATCGGAAAATCCTACAAAAAATTCTGTGGAAGGGTTGGATAAGTCGCTGACAAGTGCCTGATGCTTTTGCCCGGCGTTCAGGAGAATGAAATCCCCCTCGGAAACATCGTAGCAGACATCATCAATCCGGTATCTTCCGTGACCGGATAAGACGAAAGCCATTTCCACAAAATCATGGCTGTGGTAGTTCTCCTCGTCAGCTAGTCTTGTGCCTTTCCAGGTAAAAAGAAAGGTGGGATTTAATTGGTCTAGTAATTGTTCGTAGTTGTCACAGTACATGATAATCCTCTTTTTTTATATGATATTTATTATAACATTTCAGAGAGGCAAAACCAATCGTTCTTTTTTGCAAAAAATGACATGAAAGGTGCAAGATAGTACATTTCATTTTCCTGTAAATTGATTATACTAAAAAAATCCGCAGAACTACTTGACGGATAAAAAAATAACTTGATGTATAAAAGATTTAAGGAGGGAATGTTTTATGACACCAATGAAATGGTTTTTGTCATTTTTGAAGAAATATCGTTGGTTGATGATATTAGGACTGTGCATGACAACAGTGGTGTCGGTATTATCCGTTGTGAACCCGTACCTGTCGGGACAGATTGTAGATAAGGTCATAGAGGGGCAAAATTACGATTTACTCTTTCCGATGATTGGCTGTCTTTTGCTTGTCACGGTGGTGATGGGAATCCTTCGTTTTCTGTTTCAGGTAGTGCTTGAGACAGCATCCCAGGGGGTTCTTTATGATATGAGGGATAAGGTTTACCGGAAATTGTTAGAGGAGGACTTTGCTTTTTACAACAAAAAACGTACCGGAGATTTGATGAGCCGGCAGACCGGGGATATGGATGCCATCCGTCATTTTGTTGCCTACGTGATTTATGTGGTGTATCAGAGCGTGTTGATGTTTATTTTTGCACTGATTATGATTTTTACTGTCAACACGAAACTGGCACTGGCAATGGTTTTGGTACTGCCGTTTACGGCGTTTACCACTTATTTGCAGTCAAAGGAAGTGCATCCGGCATTTAAGAGAAATCGTGACTGCTTTTCTTCCCTGAATGCCTTTGTGCAGGAAAATGTCAGCGGAAACCGTGTGGTGCGGGCCTTTTCTAAAGAAGATTATGAGATGGAAAAATTTGGGGTAGAAAATGATAAATTCCGCGCAGCACAGGTAGATGCATCGAAAATCTGGATGAAGTATGTGCCGGTATTTGAGGTATTGTCTTATGTGCTCAACATTATTCTGATGCTCTATGGCGGATATATGGTGATAAAAGGAGAGATTACATTAGGACAGATGGTCACGGTCAACGGGTATTTGTGGATGTTAAATAATCCGCTGCGTCAGGCAGGGTGGCTGGTAAATGATATCAGTAATTTTGCCACTTCTGTAGAAAAAATTTATAACACCTATATGGAAGAACCGAATGTAAAAACGCCTGTCTCCGGTGGGGTGAAAAAGCAATTACAAGGCGGTGTGGAGTTTAAAAATGTTTCCTACCGGGCGGATGATGAAGATATTATTATAGATGTAAATTTCAAGGTAGAGCCGGGGCAGACCGTGGGAATTATCGGTTCTACCGGTTCCGGAAAGTCCACGATTATGAACTTGTTGTGCCGTTTTTATGACACCACAGACGGGGAAGTTCTCGTGGATGGTATCAATGTACGGGATATGGATTTATATAATCTGAGAGATAATATTGGCATGGCAATGCAGGATGTGTTCCTTTTTTCGGATACTATTGAGGGAAATATTGCTTATGGAAGACCGGATTGTTCTTTTGAGGAGGTCAAAAAGGCTGCCATTATGGCAGATGCCAACCATTTTATTTCTTCCTTGCCGGAAGGGTATGACACGATTGTAGGAGAGCGGGGAGTTGGTCTTTCCGGTGGTCAGAAACAACGTATTTCCCTTGCGAGAGCATTATTAAAAGACCCGTCTATATTAATTTTAGATGATACCACTTCCGCAGTGGATATGGAGACGGAGAGCTACATACAAAGCCAGTTGAAAAAGATACAAAAGGAATGCACGATTTTCATTATTGCTTACCGGATTTCTTCTATTAAGGATGCGGATTTAATTCTTGTGATGGATAACGGACGGATTATTGAGCAGGGAACTCATGAACAGTTAGTAAGAGCGGGTGGTTATTATGCAACGGCATTTAAGAACCAGTATGGAGAAATCCCGCAGGAAATCTTAGAGAGAAAGGGGGAAATTTAAATGGCACGAAACAGATACGATATGGATGAAGTGTTAGAGGACAGCTTTGATTTCGGGCAGTTGAAGCGTTTAGCAGGCTATATTTTCCCTTACAAAAAGAGAATGGCGGCAATCATTGCGCTGATGTTGACGTCTTCCGCTCTTACCATGGCAATTCCCATCTTTTTACAGTCAATTATGGATAAAAGCATTCCGGAAAGAGATATGAAATCTATCTGGATTTACAGCGGTCTAACCTTGTTAATTGCGCTGTATTCCGGGTTTGCCCTACGGATGAAAATTAAGACCATGAGCGTCATCGGGCAGAACATTGTCCATGACATCAGGAGGGATATTTTTAAGCATTTGCAGGAACTGCCTTTTTCTTATTATGATGACAGACCCCACGGGAAAATTCAGGTTCGGGTGGTAAACTATGTCAACAGCTTAAGTGATTTGCTGAGTAATGGTATTATCAATACCTTTACAGACCTTTGCAACCTGATTTTTATTCTGGTATTTATGTTTGTCTTGGATGTGCGTCTGACACTTGTCTGTCTTTGTGGTCTGCCGATATTAGGGTTAGTGATCGTTTTTATAAAAAAAAGACAGAGGCGGGCGTGGCAGATACAGAGCAATAAGCAGTCAAATTTGAATGCCTATATTGCGGAGAGTATTAACGGAATCCGTGTGACCCAGTCCTTTGTAAGGGAGCAGGAAAATACAGGAATTTTCAACAAATTAAGTGCCAATTACAGGAAGTCATGGATGAGGGCGGTGACTTATAATTTTACGATGGGACCGAGTGTAGATATTATTTCCACTCTTACTACCGCGTTTATCTATGTGCTTGGAGTAAAAATGATTTTGGCACCGGAAATGACGCTGACCGTGGGCGTTCTGGTGGCATTTACCGCATACATCGGGCGGTTCTGGGCACCGATAAACACGTTGGCAGGGTTTTACAATTCCCTTCTGACCGCAATTTCATACTTAGAGCGTATTTTTGAAACCATCGACGAGCCGGTGAAAGTGAAAGATGTGCCGGATGCGATTCCTATGCCTCCGGTAAAGGGAGAGGTGGAATTTCGGCATGTGACCTTTGGCTATGAGCCGGGGCAGAAAATTTTAGATGATATCAGTTTCACGGCAAAAGAGGGAGAAACTTATGCGATTGTAGGACCTACCGGAGCAGGAAAAACCACGATTGTGAATTTAATCAGCCGCTTTTACAATGTGGATTCCGGAGAAATTTTAATTGACGGTATGGATATTTCCAAAGTGACCTTACATTCCTTAAGAACCCAGATGGGAATTATGATGCAGGACAGCTTCATTTTTTCCGGTACGATTATGGACAATATCCGCTACGGCAACCGGGACGCCACCGACGAGGAAGTCATCCGGGCAGCAAAGACCGTGTGTGCCCATGATTTTATTATGGAGATGGAGCAAGGGTATGAGACGGAGGTTAATGAGCGCGGAAGCCGTCTTTCTGCCGGGCAAAGACAGTTGATTTCCTTTGCGAGAGCCTTGCTTGCAGACCCGAAAATCCTGATTTTAGACGAGGCAACCTCAAGCATTGATACGGAGACGGAAATCGTGCTGCAAAAGGGGTTAGACGAATTGCTTCAGGGCAGAACTTCTTTTATCATAGCTCACCGTCTTTCTACTATAAAGAATGCGGACTGCATTATGTATGTGGATAAGGGGGGAATTTTAGAGAAAGGAAACCATGAGGAACTGTTAGAGAAGAAGGGAGAGTATTATAACCTTTATATGTCCCAGTATGATTTCCTGAGGGGGTAAATTTCAGGATAGTTTTATAGATGAATGCCTAAAATCTATCATGCTGATTTTTCAAAAAGGCTGTGTAACGGAAATTATTTTTTTATGGAAACATTGGAAGGAAACAGTTACTGGTCTGAAAAAAATCAACTTTCGGAGGAGGAAAACCGTCGGCTTGGCTTTGAACGCAGAAAATAAGTCTGTTGTGATTGGCGTAGACAAAAATGATATTTTGTCACTTCTTGAGAAGGATAAAAAAATCTTTGATGCCGTGACACAACCGGTTCTCGTCCACTGGGATATGTGGGAAGGAAATATATTCATAAAAGATGGATGTATCACAGGAATTATTGACTGGGAGAGAGCTTTATGGGGGGAGCCGTTGATGGATGACAGCCAGTATCAGTGGGTGAAACCGTTGTTTGAGAAGGCATGGGTGTCGTTATGTGGGTAATGTATAAAAGAATATAAATATTATTTTCTGAAAATATTATTTTTTTAACTACTGGTCAAAACGGCGGTATTGGTATATAATGTCGAAAGATATTTTAGGAAAAACAACATCCGGTTAAGGTGTCAGAGCAATCTGATGAAAAGGGAAACAGGTGCAAATCCTGTACGAACTCGTCACTGTGATAAGGGAGTTTTGGGCAAAATGCCACTGAGCAATCGGGAAGGCTGCACAAAATGATAATCTTTCAGTCAGGAGACCTGCCTTAGCTGAAGGAAGTACCGCCACGAGTAACTGGTTGGGGAAATAAGGCAGGTCTGAAACGGAAATGCTCCGTTTCATATATGTCTTTAAACCTCTGTGCCATGATTTGTGGCATGGAGGTTTTTTTATGGCAAAATCCATTATGATACAGGGCACAATGTCAAATGCAGGAAAAAGTCTGATTGTGGCGGGGCTTTGCCGCATTTTTAAGCAGGACGGATACCGGGTTGCCCCTTTTAAATCACAGAATATGGCATTGAACTCCTACATTACCGAGGAAGGTCTAGAAATGGGACGAGCACAGGTGATGCAGGCGGAGGCGGCGGGGGTGCGCCCGGTGGTGGAGATGAATCCCATTTTGCTAAAACCCACCAATGATATCGGCTCTCAGGTGATTGTAAATGGGGAAGTTCTTGGAGATATGAGTGCGAAGGATTATTTTTCTTATAAAAAAGAACTGATACCGGAGATAAAAAGAGCTTATGCAAAATTAGAGCAGCAGGCGGATATTATCGTCATAGAAGGAGCAGGCAGTCCGGCAGAAATCAATCTGAAAGAGAATGATATTGTCAATATGGGCTTAGCAGAGTTAGTAGATGCGCCGGTACTGATTGTGGGAGATATTGATAGAGGCGGCGTATTTGCACAGCTCCTCGGTACGCTGCTGTTGCTTGAGGAACAGGAAAAAGCCAGAGTGAAAGGGTTTATTATCAATAAATTCCGGGGAGACGTGTCTATTTTAGAACCGGGAATCCGTATGTTAGAGGAAAAGGGAGGCATTCCTGTGACAGGGGTGGTTCCCTATATGCAGATTACGTTGGAGGATGAAGACAGTCTCACCACCCGTTTTGAAACGAAAAAAGAGGCACTGATTGATATTGCAGTGGTGCGCTTTCCACGGATTTCTAATTTTACCGACTTTATGGTGTTTGAGCAGTATGAGGGTGTTTCCATGCGTTACATCAAGCGTGCAGAGGAACTTCACGAACCGGATATGATTATCCTGCCCGGCAGCAAAAACACGATGGGAGATTTGAAATGGATGCGAGAAAACGGGTTAGAAGCTGCTATTAAAAAGAAGGTAGGAAGGACACCGATTTTTGGTATCTGCGGAGGTTATCAGATGCTTGGTGAAAAGATTTGTGATCCTCATAGCGTAGAGGAGGGGGGAAGCCTTCGAGGAATGGAGCTTTTGCCCATAGAAACGGAATTGGCAGAAGAAAAAATAAGAACCCGGGTGCAGGGACATATTGGAATGATCACAGGGGATTTGGAAGCCCTGTCGCAGAAAGAGGTAAGCGGTTATGAAATTCATATGGGAAGAAGCAAAAAGACGGAACGGGGACAAGAATTTTGTCTAATAGAAAATGAAAAATCAGATGGCGCTTTTAAAAATAATGTCTATGGAACCTATGTCCACGGCATTTTTGATGAAGGGGATATTGCGGCAGAAATCGTAAAAACGTTGGGGATAAAAAAAGGAATTTCTATGGAGCATCTTTCTAGTATGGATTATCAGGCATTTAAGGAAAGAGAATATGATAAATTGGCGGATACCTTAAGGAAGTATCTGGATATGGATGCAATCTATCAAATGTTAGGAAGCGTTGAATGAGCTTGGGATGGTGATTAAGATGACAAGGGAAGAATTAGAAAAAATAAAGATAGAAAAGCCGGATGCGTCTGTTTATGAAAAGGTAAAAAAGAACTGGGATGCCTTAGCAAAGCCTCTAGACAGTTTAGGGGAGTTTGAAGCTATCTTTGCGAGAATCGGTGCTATTATCGGGGATGCAAAGGTGCCCATTGGGAAAAAAGCAGTCATTGCTATGTGCGCAGACAACGGAATCGTGGAAGAGGGAGTAAGCCAGTCGGGGCAGGAGGTTACCGCAAGGGTGGCTAAGGCTATGGGAGCAGGAACAAGCTCTGTCTGCCGGATGGCGCGTCAAGTAGGAGCTGATGTGATTCCGGTGGATGTGGGAATTGCCACAGAGGAAACTATTGAGGGAGTATTAAAAAAAAAGGTCTGTTACGGTACACGAAATTTTTTGAAAGAATCAGCCATGACCGAAGAGGAAGTACTAAATGCCATAGAAGTAGGAATTGAAGTAGTAAAATGCTGTAAAGAA
>JAQXGQ010000164.1 GCA_029006795.1 Clostridiales bacterium
GGAAGTGCCATACCACCCATGAAGCCAAGTTTGGTGTAACCGTCTTTTACTGCTGCATATCCTGCTAAGAAGCCAGCCTGATCTTCCTGATAAAGAATTGGCATAGTGTTTGCTGCTGTGTTGTAGTTATAATCTGCATCATGTGGCTCACCATCTACTAAGATGAAGTGAACATCCGGATATTTATCCTGTAAGTTATAAATCGGCTCTTCAAACAGGAAGCCAGGGCATACAACTGTTTTAGCACCACCCTCGATTGCTAATTCAATCGTCTCCATAAAAGAATCTGTGGTTGCTTCTGCAGATTTGTAATATTTTGCTGCAACACCGCTCTCATCTGCATATTTCTCGATACCTTCCCAGGAACCCTGGTTAAAGGATTTGTCATCAATCGTTCCCACATCAATTACAAGTGCTAATTCGTAACCGTCTGCAGATGCGTCACTGCTCTCTGCACTTTCTGTACTTTCTGCCGCATTCTCCTCTGCTGCTGCACCGTTGTCTGCTGCACCGTTGTCTGCTGCACTGTTATTTGTGGAACCCGCATTAGAATTACCACAGCCTGCAAACAAGGAAGCTGTCATTGCCGCTGCTAACAGTAAGCTCATTACTTTCTTCTTCATAATATTTTCCTCCTATTGCTATTATATGTTTCGTTATAAGATAACCTTATAGCAAACTACTTTGTTATAAAAAATAAAACTCTCTGTAGACTTCCTAATTGAAGAATTGAGAGTTTCATATTTTATAAGCCGATAGTCGGACTCGAACCGACGACCTACGCATTACGAATGCGTTGCTCTACCAACTGAGCCATATCGGCATAACCTTGCGGCATACCTTCTATAACACACCACATGAAGATATTATATCGGATTTTTTTAAAATTGCAATATCTAATTTAAAAAAATAAAAAGATTTTTTTATTTTTTCTCTTGTTTTTGTAGTTTTTCTATGTTACAGTATAGCCACGCAGTTCTTATAAACATCACAAAATGATTGTTTTATGGACTTTCCCAAATACCTTTCTCCTGTCTTAACAGGAGGTCTTATGACATATCAGGAATTTAAACAACGCATCTTAAAAACCGTACAGCAGGAACTTGGCACATCTGCAACCGTTTCCATTCAGGATATTATCAAAAACAATAATACCCACTTAGACGGAATGACCATTTTTTCTGCCGGCTACAATGTGTCCCCTACTATTTATCTGAATTATTATTACAAAGAATATGAAAAGGGACGTTCATTTACGGATATCTGTCAGGATATCTTAAAAATTTACCGGGATAACAGACCGGATAGCAATATCGACATTTCTTTTTTTACCATCTACGACAAAGTAAAGACCCGCATTGTGTTTAAACTTATTAATTACGAAAGAAATCGGGAACTTTTAAGCACCGTTCCTCATTTTCGTTTTTTAGATCTTGCCATTGTCTTTAACTGTCTGGTAAAAACAGACCATACCGGCACTGCCACCATCCTCATCCAGAATCGTCACTTATCTTTCTGGAATATTACAAAGGATGACCTTTATGCCCTTGCTGTATCAAACACCCCAAAATTATTGCAATATGACCTGCGGAATATGACTGACGTTTTAAAAGAACTGCTCTGCGGAGACAGCGATATCCCCGCAGAACTATGTACCGATTCTTCCTGCCCCATGTATATGCTTTCAAACCGCTCAAAATTAAACGGTTCCGGCTGCATTCTTTACCAAAATCTGCTTCAGGACTTTGCCAACCGTTTGAACAGTGACCTTTATATCCTGCCTAGCAGCATCCATGAGGTTTTAATTATCCCGGCAGACAAAAACAGTTCCTATGACGAGTTGTCCAATATGGTACGGGAGGTGAATGCCACCCAGCTCTCCAAAGAAGAAATCTTATCAGACCACGTCTACTATTTTTCTAAAGAAAGCGGCAGGCTTACTCTGTAATTTTGTTGTAGAGTTTTCCGTATTCCAAGACGGACTTCTCCCATGAGAAATCTTTTTTCATGCCCTGCTCCACTAACTGTTCCCAGTCTTTTTTCTTTCCATAATAGACACTCATGGCATAACGGATTGTGTGGAGCATCTCATGGGCATTATAATTAGCAAAGGAAAATCCGGTTCCCTCACCCGTGTATTCATTGTAGGCTTCCACCGTGTCCTTTAAGCCTCCTGTCTCACGGACAATGGGAACCGTACCATAACGCAGACTCATTAACTGGCTCAAACCACATGGTTCAAACAATGACGGCATTAAAAACCCATCACAGGAGGCATAAATCTCATGTGCTAACGTTTCCGAATAACCGATGGTAACGCTTAATTTTTCAGGATATTTTCCCGCAAAATAACGGAGCATATCCTGGTACTGGTTTTCTCCGGTTCCCACAATGGCAAGCTGTATTTTTTCTTTTTGTAACATTTCATCCATGATATAGGCAATCAAATCAAAGCCCTTTTGGCTCGTCATTCTTGATACCATACCGAGCAGAAATACCTTATCATTGAC
Organism: Clostridiales bacterium; assembly: GCA_029006795.1. Taxonomy (GTDB): domain Bacteria; phylum Bacillota; class Clostridia; order Lachnospirales; family Lachnospiraceae; genus Roseburia. The sequence continues at coordinate 2,511 of JAQXGQ010000164.1, forward strand.
AGGAAGCCCTAATGCACGCTGTAATTCCGCTTTATTTTTTGCTTTTCCCACTTTAAAATCCGTCGCATCAAAATGGTTCTTTATGTACTTATCCTTTTTAGGATTATATTCCTCATAATCTAAACCATTTAAAATACCGTACAGTTTATTCCGGCAGGAATATAAAAGCCCATCTAAACCTTCCCCGCCCTCCGGGGTTGTAATCTCATATGCATAAGTCGGACTTACAGTCGTAACTGCATCCGCATAGACAATGCCTCCCTTTAAATAGTTAGCCTCTCCATATGCCTCTAACTTATCAGCAGAAAATATCTGTTTTGGCAGACCTGTGATATCCATAACTGCCGGAAGCAGCCATCTTCCCTGAAATTTCAGATTATGAATGGAAAATACTGTTTTAATGCCTGCATAATAATGTTCATCCCCATATATGGTTCGCAAAAATACCGGCAAAAGTCCGGTCTGCCAGTCATGGCAGTGAATCACATCCGGGCAGAAATCCAGATATGGAAGTGCCTCTAAAACTGCTTTGGAAAAATAGGCAAATTTCTCCACGTCCTCATAGATATTATTGTAAGGCATGTTTCCGGCAAAATAAAATTCATTATCCACCAGATAATAGGTAATCCCCTCATATTTTGTCTCGAAAATTCCCACATACTGCTTCCGCCAGCTTAAATTTACATAAAAATGACATAAAAAACGAAGCTGACCCTTCCACTGCTCGTCCATGCAGACATATTTCGGCAAGATGACACGAACATCATATTCTTTCTTATCGAAATAACGCGGCAGTGAGCCGGTAACGTCTGCAAGTCCGCCAGTTTTGATAAAAGGGACAGCCTCGGATGTAGCAAATAATATTTTTTTCATGTTATAACCCTCCAAACTCCAAGTATTTCCTTGAAATCACAGGAATATTATAACTCTTTTTTTTCTCTCTGAAAAGCCTTAATACATTTTGTACTCCAATCGGATACGATCCGTAATCAAGGCAATAAACTCTGAATTTGTCGGCTTTCCTTTTCCATTATGTATCGTATAACCAAACATCTCATCAATGGTATCCATTTTTCCTCGGCTCCATGCAACCTCAATGGCATGACGGATGGCACGCTCTACACGGCTTGATGTCGTCTGATATTTCTTCGCAATAGTCGGATACAGAATTTTCGTAATGGAATTTAACATTTCCATGTCATTTACCGACATCACAATGGCATCCCTTAAATACTGATATCCTTTGATGTGCGCCGGAACTCCGATTTCATGGATAATCTCGGTAACATCTGCCTCTAAGTCACGTGTAATTACATGTTCCGCCGTCTCGTAGGCATTAATCTTGCGAACTTCCGGTGCTGATATCGCAGCACGGTGTTTTACGCTTTTAATACGATTTAATACCGTATCGTTGTCGAAAGGCTTCATAATAAAATAATTTGCACCCAATCTAAATGCGTCCTCTGTTATCATTTCCTGCCCAATGGCGCTAATCATAATAAATGTCGGATGTTTTTTAATTGATTTATCATTGTTGACACGGTCTAATACACCAAGCCCGTCTAACTTTGGCATTACAATATCCAACAATACCACATCCGGTTCTTTTGTTTTTATCACATCGTATGCTTCTTCCCCATCTTTTGCGGTTCCTATTACATTCAATTCTTCATCACTTTCGATAATACCTTCCAGCAATCGCAACATTCTCTCATTATCATCAGCAATCGCTACGTTAATTTTTTCCATTTCAAGCCCTCCTGTGACAAAAATAATTTGCTCTATGATGATACCGATATTCCAAAAACTTTTTTTGTCGAATGACGTCGTTAACCACTCAACTATTATTCATTTATAATATGATAACCGTTTCTACCATTCTCTTTAACGTAATACAGTGCCCTGTCTGCATAACTGATTAGCTTCTTCTGATCTAGCTGCTCCCCGGGAGTTAAAATAGCATACCCTTGCGAAACCGTAATCTCTGTTTCTACAGCAGAGTGAACATCCCTAATCCTTGCCATTTGAACCTTCTGCTTAATCTCTTCTGCAATTTGTCTGACTTTTTCTTTTTCGCCTCCATTTATAAGAAGTACAAATTCGTCTCCCCCGAAACGATATGCTTTTCCTTTTCCTTTTATCGTCTTTTTTATAATAGATGCAATCTCTTTCAGGCAATTATCACCATGTATATGCCCATAAGCATCATTTTGCGCTTTAAAACAATCTACGTCTAACACTCCTATAGCAAGTTCTCCGTGCTGTTTCACCGTCTGTTCTAACATACTGCATATATCCTTTTCAAGGAGATATCTGTTTCCTAACCCTGTCAGTGCATCTACGTTAGAACGTTTCTCTGCCCTTTTCCGTTCTTCTTCCTTTTCTCTTAGTTCAATCTTCATATCAATTGCTGCGGAACGCTCTTTATCATTGATACGCTTCTGCTTGTGGTAAAGTTCAGCATGCTCCACACACAAGTCCACATATTTCTGCCGATTTCCAATTGTTTGATAGTAGTCCATCCACATTTCTGTCATAACTAACCGAAAATAGACACTGTCTGAATTTTTCATGTTTTCCTCAAAGAAACAGATAACCTGTTTCCATTTCTCATATTCTCCCATTTTCTGAAACAGGCTACAGATATCCTTAATATTCTCTTCATAATCAGAAGTATTCGGATTTTTCATTGCACACTCTAGAAGTACATCCATATTTTTATATACTTCTTCTTTTTTTCCCATGCACCAGTATAAATTGCATTTTATAATCAGATAGCTATAGCGGTATTCTTCAAGTATCTCACCATGCAAATACCGTTCTGTCAATTCAAGCGTATCCCATGCCAGCATATACTTTTCCTGCTGTAGATAAGATTTCGTCAGATTCAAATACGCAATGAAACACCATGTTTTAAATCGTTCTTCCTGTCTACATTCCAGTCTTTCTAAAACTTCAATGGTACGCTTAAAATAATCAACAGCTTTCTTGTATTCTTTCAGTTCCTGATATCTCGAACCAATATTATTGTAAATTAACGCAACTGCCTGATTGCACTTATGTCTGGAAGCTACTTCAAGTGCATCCAGGTAATAATCAACCGCCGTTGTCTCATTTCCCATGGAGGCATATATTACCCCTAGCATATTCATGCTCATGGCGTATTTTAAATAATTCTGGTTTTCTTTATAAAGATGGGAGGCATTCTGAACCAGAAGCACCGCTTCTTCCATCCGTCTCTCCGCAAATGCCTTTCTTCCCTCTTCCGTATATTCATCCGCAAGGACATCCAGTCTCTCTTCATGCTGCAATACCATCACCCGCCTACAAATTTTTTTCCTTATAATATCATATCTTGTCGATAAATCAATAAATTTTTCATTAATTTTCAATTACATTTTTCATTTTTCCTTATCTGCAAACGGTAAATGACATCTACATTGTAGCTATGTAAGTGCATACATATAAAATAACATATCATATCGGAAATCAACCTTTTTTCCAATGGTTATTTTGCCCCGCTGTCTGCATTGCAGCGGTGTCTCCCCATAATATTTTCGAAATGTTTCCGTAAATAGACGTATGAAGGTCTGAAACAACATTCCTACTTCCTATTTGACACTTCCATCTTTGCACACTATAATGTTTCCTAAAGCAAAAAGCAAGGAGATAACTAATGCCAAACATCATCGAAATAACTGACTTTGAAGCACCTGAGTTAGACATCTATGCCCGCCTCACAGAAATACAATTACTCAACCGTCATGAACCAGATAAAGGGATTTTCATTGCAGAAAGTCCAAAAGTCATTGAACGTGCTCTCGATGCGGGATGTATACCTGTTTCATTTTTGGTAGAACGGAAACACATTGACGGGCAGGCACATGATATCATTGCGCGCTGTAAAGAAATACCTGTTTACACCGCAGACTTTGAAGTACTAACGAAGTTAACCGGATTTCAGCTGACCCGGGGAATGCTGTGTGCAATGCGACGTCCATCCTTGCCGGATGTTGATGAAATATGTACCGGCGCACGCCGGATTGCCGTACTGGAGAATATTATGAATCCCACTAATATCGGTGCTATTTTCCGCTCTGCTGCCGCACTCAATATCGACGCCGTATTGTTATCGCCTCCATGCAGCAACCCGCTTTATCGGCGCGCCATAAGAGTCAGCATGGGAACTGTATTCCAGATACCCTGGACTTTTCTCGGAAAGGAAGACGAAATGCAGTCACACTCCCCAATGAAACATCTACAGAGCCTGGGGTTTAAGACTGCTGCTATGGCTTTAAGTGACGACTCTATCCCCATTGATGACCCCAGACTTGCTGTCGAAGAAAAATTAGCAATCGTGTTAGGTACAGAGGGAGACGGTCTTGCTGCAAACACAATCTCTGATTGTGATTACACGGTACGCATTCCTATGTCCCACGGAGTCGACTCTTTAAATGTTGCAGCCGCCAGTGCTGTTGCTTTCTGGCAGCTTGGCAGCCGTCATTTTTCATAATCCCAGTTTCCTTTATTTAATAAATCTGTCGCAGACTGCTTTTAGTTTTTCAGCATTTTCTCGATAAAAATTCCATAACCTCTTGTGGAATCACTGACAAATACATGTGTGACAGCCCCGATAATTTTTCCGTTCTGAATAATGGGACTGCCGCTCATGCCCTGCACGATTCCTCCGGTCAGTTCTAAAAGTTCCGGGTCAGTAACTTTAAAAAGGATGCCTTTATTTTCTTCCATATCACTGTAATCTAAGCTCTCTATGGTAATTTCATAGGATTTCGTTTCCCCGCTTATCGCAGACAGAACATAAGCCGTACCGGTATGGATATCCTGTTTATAGGTGACCTCATAGCTTTTTCCCAACGGCAGGTAGTCTAAATTTCCGTCCAACTTTCCATAAATGCCCAAAGGTGTATTCTTTTCCACAGTTCCCAGACAGGCATTTTTCCGGTATTCAATTACTCCCGACAATTCTCCCGGATTTCCGTTTTCTCCTTTTCGTATGCCGATAATATTCGTATGATAAATCCATCCCTGTTCCATGTCCATTATGGTGCCTGTTTCCCCATCACTGACGGCGTGCCCTAGCGCTCCATAATTTCCATCCTGTTTATAATATGTTAGCGTTCCCACACCTGCCAGATCATCGCGCACCCAGATGCCAAGCATGTATTTTCCGCTGCTGCTTTTTGCCGGCATTACAGAAACTTCAATGTATTCATCATCACGTATGACTCCCAATACCTCTTTCTGCTGCCCGAACTCATTGATTTTTTCTACCAGTTCTTCTTTTTCCTCTACTTTCTCCCCATTAATACTGACAATATAATCACCCTTTTTCACCAGATTTTCTGCCGGTTTTATGCTTCCGCTGCTCTTTGTCTCCACCTCGCCGGTGCCAATAATCAGCACTCCCTGCGTCTTTACATAAATACCGATAGGCATTCCGTTTACATACACCGACTCCGGCTCCACCAGCATGACCTCCACATCCTTTACCGGAAAAATGCCAAATAATTTACAGGTCACTGTATAGGAGGGATATTCTTCTCCGGCTCCATCAAAAGAGCCTGTATGTGTTTCAAATACCTCCTTGCTTTCCTCTTTTAAAACCATACTCACGGGCACATCAAAATCGTAGGAAAGTTCCTCTCCCATCTTCACATATATTTTATCCGGCACCGCATCGTGAAAGGATTTTACGGCAAACATTGCCACCAGAAAAAAGCCAAGATATGTGATTTGTCGTATAATATTCTGAAATTTTTCCATAGTTTCCTCTCATTCTGCCGCAGTGGCGATTTCTATTCTGCACAAATAAAAAAGAAGATACCGTTTTCGTATCTCCTTCTATTATGTGACATATTTTATTTTTCACTCTGTTTTCAGCTTGACATTTCTTTCCAATCACAAAATTTTATTTCTTTTTTGATGCTGCCAATTCTTTCATTTCCTTCGCACTCTTTCTTACCGTATCGGTTATCTCCACACCGCCTAACATACGAGAAAGCTCGTCAATCATTTCTTCCTCATTCAATCTACGGATGGTAGAAACCGTACTCTGATTCTGAACGGACTTCTCTATAAGATAATGTGCATCTGCCATAGCCGCAATCTGGGGCAGATGGGTAATACAGATAATCTGATGGTTTCTTCCAAGCACATTCATTTTTTCGGAAACCATCTGGGCAGTCCGTCCACTGATACCACTGTCGATTTCGTCAAAAATTAAGGTTTCTACCGCGTCCTGATTGGCAAGTACTGTCTTAATGGCCAACATGATACGGGAAAGCTCACCGCCGGATGCCACCTTTCCTAAAGGCTTTACCGGTTCTCCCGGATTCGTGGAAATCAAAAACTCCGCATCATCAAATCCGTTTGCCGTAAATCCGGGCTGCTGCTCGAACTTCATTTCAAAAGTAACATCTAAGAAATTCAAGTCCTGCAGTGCTTCCGTAACGGATTTCACCAGTGTTTTAGCATATTTCTGCCGGACTTTTGATACTTTTTCACAGGATACTGTCAAGGTTTCCTCCGCTTTTTTTACTTTTTCTTTTAAAGTAGTCAAATAAGTATCATAATCATTTAGCTGCTCTAGCCGCTTTTGTTTCTCCCGGAAAACTTCAAGTACCGCCTCAATGGTGCTGCCATATTTGGATTTTAAATGGTTGACCTCATCTAAGCGCTTTTCAATCTGATAAAACGTCTCCTCATCAAACTCTGTATCTTCCATATAGTCAGCAATCTCACGGTTAAAGTCATTGAGCAGATTATCTATCTCTAAAAGCTGCTGCTCTAAATCTTCTATTTTTTCATCATAAGAAGAGACACTTCCTAATTCCCTAAGTGCCCGTCCCGTCAATTCAGATGCCTGTTCCATCCCACCGGTACACTGGTAAGCCGTATTTAATGCCTCCATGATTTTCTTTCCATTTATAAAACGTTTATAATCAGCCTCTAATTCTTGGTCTTCTCCCTCTTTTAAGTCTGCTTCCTCAAGTTCATTGATTTCGTATTCTAAAAGAGAAACTTCCCGAAGACGCTCGTCCTCATCCACATCCGCATTTTTTAGTTCTGTCTCTAATTGTCTGTAATTGCGATAATCCTTTGCCACTTCTTCTTTCAATGGAGCAAGCTCTTCTCTGGCATAATCATCGAGAATCTCTAAATGTTTTTTCTTTGATAAGAGGGACTGATGCTCATGCTGTCCGTGAATGTCAATTAAAACAGCCGCAATCTCTTTCATTTTAGATGCAGGCACGCTCTCTCCGTTGACCTTTGCCGTGCCTCTACCGCCTACAATTTTTCTGCTTAAAATCACGGTGTCATCCTCGGGAAAAACATCTAATTCCGCTAACATTGCTTTCTGCTTCTCACTGGTTACGGAAAAAATAAGTTCCACTAAAGCATTCTGTTCTCCATCCCGCAACATTTCTTTCTGCACTTTTTCCCCTAGTGCTAAATTGATGGAACCGATAATAATGGATTTACCTGCACCGGTCTCACCGGAGAGAATATTTAACCCCTCCGAAAAATCCACTTCCGTTTCATCAATCAGCGCCAAATTTTTTACATGTAGATTTTGTAACATAGAATCTCCTTCTACTCTCCCTGGTACTTCTCTATTCTGTAAAAACCTGACGGTTTTTCACATTCTATTCTTCTATGATTTTTCTTAAACGCCCCATAACCCTGACTGCATCCTCACTGGTGCGGATAGCGCACATAATGGTATCATCCCCTGCGATACAGCCTAAAATTTCGTGCATATGCATGGCATCTAACGCTGCCGCCACCGCCATCGCCATTCCTGACACTGTCTTAATGACTAAAAGATTCTGAGCCACATCCATGGAAATAAACCCATTTTGAAAAGCTTTCGTATATTTCTCGGACAAATCTTCATTGGACTCCTGCAGTGCCACATATTTCTGTTTTCCATTACTCATGGCGACTTTCGTCAGTTTCAGTTCACGGATATCCCTAGATACAGTTGCCTGGGTCACCTGAAACCCCTCTTTTTCTAAATAATCCGACAATTCCTCCTGGGTCTCAATATCATTTTTCTGGATTAGTTCTAACATCTTTGCCTGTCGTTTTGTTTTCATACCATCCTCACTTTTCTATAAAAATCAACGGTACTCCGATTGCCTTATGTGTAAGCCTGCATTTTTCTCCGCAATATTTCAAGGAAACTTTCCTTGCTGAGTTTACAGATTTTCGCCGTATCTTTGGCACGATGCACGATAAACTTATCTCCCACTTCTAATTTTACGGCATTATCCCCGTCAAAACTGACCTCTACGGTCTCGTCCTTCTGGGAACGCCGCTTTCCGATTTCCACTGTCACCTCATCCCGAGCCCCAATAACAATACTTCTGGAATTTAAATTATGGGCATTGATAGGTGTAATCAATATCATCTGCGCTTTCGGGTCTACAATAGGACCGCCCGCAGACATATTATAACCGGTGGAACCGGTAGGCGTGGATATGATAATTCCGTCTCCGTGAAAAGTATTTAAGTACTCCCCATTAACATAGACAATCAGATTGACCACCGAAAGGGAGCCCGTCCTGTGAATAACAATATCGTTTAATGCCACACTTGCTGCCACCTTACTTCCTGCTTTTATTCCATAGCCGTCTAGCATCATTCGATTCTCAATAAGAAAGTTATCCTTCATTAGAACATCTACTGCCGAAAAAGCATCTTTTGCCTCCAATTCACAGAGATAACCTAAAGTTCCCATGTTGATACCGATAAGCGGAAGATTGCTTTTAACCAGCGAAGATGCTGCCCGTATCAGAGTGCCGTCTCCTCCAAGAACAATCACACCTTCTATATTGTCAGGTATCTCCTCATTTTTTGGTGCCGCTTTCTCCGCCTCTTCTCCTGTGCTTATAAAAGATATGGCACTACCACCCTTTATCTCGATATATTTCTTTAATTTTCCGGTCAGCTCTAAGCCTGCATCTTTAAACGAGTTTGTTATAATCAAAAAATGTTTCATCGCTATTTGTCCAACTCACCATGTGCTGCTTCCACCACCGCAGTCACATCAATTTCTGATGCACTGCCTGCTTCCGCTTTTTTGATATATACCAGATACTCAATATTTCCCTCCGGTCCTTTAATGGGGGAATACTCCAAATTAAGTACCACAAAGCCAATGGATACTGCAAAATCAATGACCTTATGAATGACTTCTTCATGTACGGATTTTTCCCTGACTACACCTTTTTTCCCGACCTTTTCCCGTCCGGCTTCAAACTGAGGCTTAATGAGGCAAACCATCTCTCCGCCATCTTTTAAAAGTTCTCTTGCCGGCCCTAAAACTTTTGTCAGGGAAATAAAGGAAACATCCACAGAAGCAAAATCTAGCTGGTCATCAATATCCTCCGGCGTCACATAGCGGATATTAGTCTTCTCCATACAGACCACCCGCTCATCCTGCCGCAGTTTCCAGGCAAACTGTCCGTAGCCCACATCCACGGCATAGACCTTTTTGGCTCCGTTCTGCAGCATACAATCCGTAAAACCACCGGTGGAAGCTCCGATATCCATACAGATTTTATCTGTAAGCTGCACTCCGAAATGAGTCATTGCTTTCTCTAACTTCAATCCGCCTCTACTGACATATTTCAATGTATTTCCTTTAATCTCAATATTGGCTTCCGTATCAAAGGTAGAACCCGCTTTGTCCTCCCGCTGATTTTCCACAAAGACATTTCCCTCCATAATCATGGCTTTTGCCTTTTCTCTCGAAGGAGCCAATCCTCTGTTTACCAGTAAAACGTCTAATCTCTCTTTCAATAGACTTAAATCCTTTCTACAATACCTTTTACAATGCTTTCGCAATCAATTCCCACTTCTTTATAAAGAATGGCTACATTACCGTGCTCTACATATTCATCAGGAATTGCCACATTCCAAATCTGTATATCACTGCCGTTTTCATTGTAAAACGAAGTGATATGCTCCCCGAATCCTCCATTTTTCACATTTTCCTCCAGGGTGACAATCAGTTTATGATTTTTTACAATCTCCTGCAATGTTTCTTCATCTAACGGCTTTGCAAACCGGGCATTAATAAGGCTGCAAGCATAGCCCTGCTCTTTTAGCACCTGTCTTACCTGTTCTGCCACCTTTACCATAGAGCCTAATGCAAACAGAACAACCCCACTCTCCCGATATATCCATTCGCTCTTCCCGAAAGAAATGGGACTGCGGTATTCTTTAAGTCCGTCATACGCCTCTCCTCTTGGATATCTTATCGCAATAGGCGCCTCAAAATCAACTGCGTATTTTATCATATCGGACAATTCCCACTTATTTTTCGGTGCCATAATCGTCATTCCCGGAATGCTCGAAAGATAGGAAATATCAAAAATTCCCTGGTGCGTTTCTCCATCGCTTCCCACAAGACCGGCTCTGTCAATGGCAAATACCACCGGCAAATTTTGTATACAGACATCATGCAGTATCTGGTCATATGCACGCTGTAAAAAGGAAGAATATACCGCAAATATAGGTTTTAGTCCCGCTGCCGCTAATCCCGCCGCAAAGGTTACTGCATGTTCCTCTGCAATTCCAACATCAAAGAAACGCTCCGGGAACATATTATGAAAACGTTTTAATCCCGTGCCATCTGTCATTGCCGCCGTGATGGCAACTACCTTCGGATTCCGGTCTCCTAATTTTCTCATTACCGTAGAAAAAATATCAGTGTAATTCGCCTTCACTCTCGGTGTTTTCGGAAGTCCCGTTTCAATCTCAAAAGGCTCTGTTCCGTGAAATCTAGCCGGGTGACGTTCTGCCGGCTCATATCCCGCCCCCTTATGGGTGAGTACATGTACCAGCACAGGACCTTCAATTTTTGCAGCCTCTCTCAGTAGACGCACGATTCCTTTCAAATCTCCGCCATCCACCGGCCCTAAGTAAATAATTCCCATTTCTTCAAAAAACATCCCCGGTATCAAAAGCTGTTTGATACCGCTTTTTGTCTTGCGGATTTTCTGTACCACCTTGTCTCCGTAGACAGGGATTTTATTGAGGGAATTCATCACTCCCGTTTTCAAATCCAGATAAGCATCCGCTGTCCGAAAACCGGACAAATAAGTAGAAAGACCGCCTACATTTTCAGAAATAGACATATTATTATCATTCAACACAATAATAAAATTAGACTTTAGCCGTGCCACATTATTCAAGGCTTCAAATGCCATGCCACCGGTCAGGGCTCCATCTCCAATTACAGAAACCACCTTATAGTCTTCCCCGGAAACTTCCCTGGCACAGGCAAGCCCTAACCCTGCAGAAATAGAAGTCGAACTATGACCCGTATCAAAGCAGTCGCATTCACTCTCCTTCCGTTTCGGGAATCCACTCATACCGCCGTATTTACGCAGTCCGTCAAATCCTTCTTTCCGTCCGGTCAAAATCTTATGCGTATAGGATTGATGCCCCACATCCCAAATCAGCTTATCCTTCGGGAAATCCAAAAAAAGATGCAATGCCATCGTCAGCTCTATCACACCTAAATTAGATGCCAGATGCCCTCCGGTTACAGATATCTTTTCAATTAAAAACTCCCGGATTTCGGATGATAGAATTTTCAGTTCCTCATCCGACAATTTTTTTATATCATTTTCTTTTTCTATTTTTTCTAATACCATACAGAGTACCTCTGTTTCTTAAAATAGCTTCTTTATTTTTCGCGGGAAATCAGATACCGCAGCAATTCCGTCAGAAATTCATTTTTTACCACCAGACTCTCCATCCGGCTGATTGCCTCTTCTGACAGCTGCTTCACATCCGCCTTTGACTTTTCTAAGCCTTCGTAGGTGACATATGTTACTTTATGATTTTTCTCATCACTGCCGATAGGCTTCCCTAACACCTCCATCGTACTCGTAACATCCAAAATATCATCCTGTATCTGAAAGGCAAGCCCCACTTTTTCTGCCACTTCCTCAATAATGTTCTGCTCATTTCTCGTTGCGCCTGCCAAAACAGCCCCGATTAACATGGAGCTTTCAATCAATGCACTTGTTTTCAACCGATAAATGAAATCTAATTTTTCTTTTGTCATTGCAGTGTCATTTTCCGACTGGACATCCACCACCTGACCGCCTACCATACCAAAAATTCCCGCTTTTTTTGCAAGTATCTGCAGGGCTTTTCCTAATCCGGCGTTCTGTGGTTCCATATCAAAGGCACGGGCAGCTGTCTCAAATGCGTAATTTAACAGAGCATCCCCCGCTAAAATACCCATTGCCTCTCCATAAACCTTCCATGTGGTTTCTTTTCCCCGGCGGTATTCATCGTTGTCCATCGCGGGTAAATCATCATGTACCAGTGAATAGGTGTGTATCATCTCAATTGCTGCCATAAAAGGCTCTATCACTTTTGATTTACCGCCAAAAAGCCGGTAAGTTTCCGACATCAGCATTGGTCTTAATCGTTTGCCACCGGCAAGGAAGCTGTAATTCATGGCTTCCATAATGATTTTCTGATATCCTTCCTCGTTCGGCAGATAAGATGTTATCACACTTTCTATTTCCGCTGTCCGTTTCCTGTATTCTGCATTAAAGTCCATCGACTATTCCTCCCGGTCAAACAATCATTCAAAATCCTCTAATGTGCCATCTGCAGTTAGAATCTGCATCTTCTTTTCCACCTCATCAAGCATGGTATTGCAGCTTTTTAACTTCTCCATTCCTTTTTGGTACAGTGCAAAGGAATCATCTAAAGTAACCTCCGGCTGCTCTAACTTTGCAATAATCTCTTCTAACTGTATAAAAGTTTCTTCTAACGTTGGTGTCTTTTCTTTACTCAATGTTTACCTCCGTAACTTTTGCCTTTAAGGAACCTTTTGCCAAATGAATGTTTAATGTATCCTCAACGGAAATCCTGTCCGCAGCTGTCACTGCCCTGCCTGACGCATCCGAAACATAAGAATATCCCTGACTTAACTTTTTTGCCGGAGAAAGTCCCTCAAGCTGCCCCGAAAGCAATGCCAATAGGTGCCGCTTAGACATTAAAATCTTTTCCATACGTTCCTGTAATTTTTCCTCTATATCTGCTGCATATTTCCGGTTTTCTCGCAACTTCCCCGCCGGGCTGACATAGGAAAGCCTCGTCTTTAAATGTTCTAACTTCATCCGCGCCTTAATAATTTTCTGGGAAACTAAAACTCTCAGTCTGTTTTCTGTTGTCTGCAGCTGCTCTTTTACTGCATAATAATCAAATACTGCAAGTTCAGCCGCCGCCGAAGGAGTAGGAGCACGCAAATCCGCCACAAAATCTGCAATAGTAGTATCTGTCTCATGTCCCACCGCAGAAATAACGGGCGTTTCACATTCGAAAATTGCACGTGCCACTTCCTCTTCATTGAACGCCCACAAATCTTCAATGGATCCACCGCCCCTGCCCACAATGATTACATCCACGCCGTAATCATCTAAAGCCCGAATACCGTTAATAATGCTTTGTACTGCACCGTCTCCCTGTACCTGCGCCGGATATAAAATCAGTTGGACATAGGGATTTCTTCTAGCAGCAATATTTCGGATATCCTGTACTGCCGCACCGGTAGGTGCCGTCACCACTCCAACGGTTTTTGCATATTTCGGTATAGGCTGCTTATATTCCTGGGCAAACATCCCCATTTCCTCTAATTCCTTTTTTAATGCCTCAAATTTCAGATATAGATTTCCGGCACCGTCTAGCTCAATTTCTCTGGCATAAAGCTGGTATTTTCCGTCCCGCTCATAAACCTCCACAGAACCGGTAACTACCACCTTGTCGCCCTCTTTCATCTGAAATTTCAAACCACGCCTGTTTCCCGCAAACATAATAGCATTGATGGTTCCCGCTGCATCTTTCAAGGTAAAATATATATGTCCGGAAGTATGGTATTTGCAGTTTGATACCTCTCCCTTGACGCTGATACGCTGCAGCATAAAATCCTGGGCAAACATATTTTTAATATATGTATTTACCTGTCCTACGGAATAAACGTTTTTCATCATACTAATTTCGCCAATACTCCATTCACAAATGCAGGAGAAGAATCGGTTCCATACTGTTTTGCCAATTCCACCGCTTCATTGATAGCAACATTCACCGGAATATCTTCCTCATACCTCATCTCATAAACAGCAAGACGAATCAAGGTCAAATCCACTTTTCCCATACGTGTTGTTTTCCACCCCTCGGAAACTTCATTGACCGCCTCGTCAATCTCTGCAATATGCTCCACAATCTGTCTGCATTTATTAGAGATGTAGTCGGCATCTTTTTCACTCCATGGCGTATCTTCCCCATCACCTGCCGCAATCTGCTGCAGCATATCTTCTAAATCGTGAAATTCTACGCGAAACAGCATTTTGAAAACCTGTTCTCTTAATTCTCGTCTAGTCATATTTTATCCTTTCTACGCCCTCTTTCCCTTATAAGGCAAAAAAGGATGTCTCAACGACATCCTTTATACCTTTCCAAAAGCACTATTTATTGTTGCCCATGTCCACACTTGCGATACGGATGTTCACAACGGATACTTCCAATCCTGTCATATTTTCAATCGCATTTTTCACTCTGTCCTGCACCTTTGCTGATACCTCAGGAATGGCATACCCGTAAGAAATGTTCAGCGCCACATCCACAGTTACACTGCCTTCCTGCACTTCAACCCGAATCCCTTTAGAAAGATTCTTCATACCAAGTTTGCTAACCAGTTCATTTGTGATGTTGCCAGCCATAGAACCTACGCCCTCAACCTCTGTTGCAGCCAGTCCTGCAATGATGGCAACTACTTCATCTGCAATCTTCACTTCTCCCAAATTACCATCCTTTATTTTAAATGTTTTTCTATCCTCACCCATCGCTAAATGCCTCCTAAGTGATATTATGTGACTATTATAACAGACTATTCCTGTTTTGGGAACTGAAAAAAGTATTAATTTTTGTTTAGAACCTCCCAACAATCTCCGCCGTATCAATAAACTCAAACGGGGTCATTTGATAAACGTAATAATTTAGCCAGTTCGAATAGAGAATGTTCCCATGCGAACGCCACTGTAATCTCGGTTTCTTCGTATCGTCATCCCCCGGATAGTAGTTCACCGGAAGTTCAATCGGCAGCCCTTTTCCCTTATCTCGCTTATATTCCTTATCTAATGTGATACGGTCATACTCTGGATGACCCATAACAAAAATCCGTCTTCCCTCATCCGCTATGGCAAGAAAAACACCTGCTTCCTCAGACTCGGCAAGAATTGTCAGTTCTTTCACGTTACGGATTGCCTCGGCACTAACCTCCGTGTGCCTTGAATGGGGTGCCATAAAGTAATCATCAAATCCACGTACCAGAGGCACTTTGCGGTTCATCACATGGTGCTCATAAACACCAAACATTTTTTTCGGCAGTAACGTTTTTTGAAGGCCATAATGATAGTAAAGACCTGCCTGTGCTCCCCAGCATAAGTGCAATGTGGAGGTTACATGAGTCTTTGTCCACTCAAAAATTTCACAAAGCTCATTCCAGAAATCCACTTCTTCATACTCCATCTGCTCAAGCGGCGCTCCCGTAATGATTAAACCGTCAAAGTAACGGCTTTTCACCTGATCAAATGTCTCATAAAATTTATTCAAATGGCTCATGGATGTATTTTTTGATTCATGTGTAGAAACCGTAATAAAAGTCACTTCCACCTGTAATGGTGTATTCGACAGAGAACGCAGCAACTGCAATTCCGTCTCCTCTTTCAACGGCATCAGGTTTAAAATTCCAATCTGAATCGCACGGATATCCTGGTGCATGGCCCTTTTCTCATCCATAACAAATATATTTTCCTTTTCTAGTATTTCTTTCGCCGGCAAATCACTCTGTGTCTTTATTGGCATATCTATCCCTCTCTCCATTTCACAGTTCTTATTCCTGTGAATTTATATTTAACATCCTATATAACTCTTCTTCACTGATGACGGAAATTCCAAGCTGGTTTGCTTTATCTAATTTGCTTCCTGCACTTTCTCCTGCAAGAACATAGTCCGTTTTCTTTGAAACGGAGCCTGATACCTTACCACCATACTTTTCAATAAGATCTGCTGCTTCCTTTCTTCCAAGAGACGGCAAGGTTCCCGTTACCACCACGGTTTTTCCTGTCAGGGCAGACTCTAACGTCTCGGACACTTCTGCCTCCATATTTACTCCCAATTCTCTCAGCCGCACTATCATTGCCTGATTCTTTTCATTTGCAAAAAAAGCACGGATACACTGGGCACTGACTTCCCCGATATCATTTACCTCAGTCAGTTCCTCCACAGTAGCATTCTCTAACCGCTCCATAGTTCTAAAATATTTCATAATGGATTTTGCGGCTGCTTTTCCCACATTGGGAATACCAAAGCCGGTCAAGAGTTTGTAAGCATCATTTTCTTTTGATTTCTCAATGGCATCAAGCAGCTTGTCCGTATTCTTCTCTTTTCCGATAATGCCCTGTTCAATCAGCTCATCACGGTGTTTCTTTAACTCAAACACGTCCGCAATATCTTTAATATACCCCAATCGAACCAATTCTTCAATATAAACTGTTCCAAAGCCCTTGATATCCATGGCATCCCGCCCCACAAAATTAATGATGTGGCGCTCTAACTGTGCCGGGCAGTTTGGAGAGGTACATTTGATATCCGCAGTGTCCTTTTCCCTCTCGGTTCTCGCACCGCACACCGGACAGGTATCAGGTATTAAAAAACGTTTCCAATCTGCGGGACGTTTTTCCTTTTTCACTTCCTTAATCTTTGGAATAATTTCACCGGATTTATAAACCACAATGGTATCTCCGATACCGATATCTAAATCGTCAATAAAATCCTGATTGTGCAATGTAGCCCTTGAAACAGAAGTTCCGCAGAGACGCACCGGCTCAAAAATAGCTGTCGGCGTAATCCTTCCGGTTCTTCCTACGGAAAGTTCAATATCTAAAAGTCGGCTTTCTTTTTCCTCCGGCGGATACTTATATGCCACTGCCCATCTCGGAACCTTTGACGTACTTCCTAACTGCTCCCGGTCTGCATAACGATTGATTTTGACCACTGCTCCATCAATGTCATAAGCTAAATTTCCACGATTTTCTCCGATAGCGCAGATTGCTTCCCATACCTCGTCTGCCGTCTTACAGACCTTGTAATCATCAATCACGGGAATTCCCTGCTTTTTCAAAAATTCATATCCTTCCGTATGGGTGGAAAATTCCATTCCTCTCACCTGTTGGATATTGAAAACAAACATGGAAAGTTCTCTTTCCTTCGTCACACTGCTGTCAAGCTGCCTTAAAGTTCCTGCCGCACAGTTTCTCGGATTGGCAAAAAGCTTTTTCCCTAAAAGCTCCTGTCTCTCATTTACCCTTTCAAATACAGCATTTTTCATATAAACTTCACCACGGATTTCTAAATATTCAGGAGCATCCTTCAGCTTTTTCTTAACATCCTGAATCACTCTGGCATTTGCCGTCACATCCTCGCCAAAATTCACGCCATCTCCACGGGTCAGTGCCATCACAAGATTTCCAGCTTCATAGCGGAGTGCCATAGAAAGCCCGTCAATTTTATATTCCACCACAAATTCAGGATTGTCTAACTGTTCTTTCATCTGCTCTACAAATTCATATACCTCTTCCTTAGAAAAAACGTCCTGCAAACTTAACATCGGAACATTGTGAGGTACTAACACACCAGCTGTCCTCTTAGCAGTTCCACCCACATGTTTTGTCGGAGAATCCTCCGTCACTAATTCCGGATGCTCTTTTTCTAGTTTTTTGAGTTCCTTCATCAGCATATCAAATTCATAATCCGTAATTTCAGGACTATCCTGATTATAATAACGGTCACTATGATAATTAATTTTTTCTCGCAGTTCTTTTATCTTTTCTTCTACTGTCATGGTTCCCTCCACTTTTTTCCGGTATCACCGTCGTATTAGAGGAATTTTTTGTCAATTCCAATAACCGGGTGTATTCTTCCCTTGTAACTTCCCGATATGTCCCACTTTTTAAATTGCCCAATTCGATATTCATAATACGGGTTCGAACTAACTTTTCCACGCGATAGCCAAAATATTCACACATGCGACGTATCTGGCGATTTAATCCCTGGGTCAGAATAATTTTAAACTGTCGCTTTCCTGTCTGTTCTACTTTACATTTTCTCGTAGTGGTATTTAATTCTACCAAAGGCACTCCGCCGGCAAGTCCTCTTATCAGGCTGTCCGTCACCGGTTTATTGACCGTCACAAGATATTCCTTTTCGTGCATATTTCCCGCACGCATCATACGGTTAACAATATCTCCATTGTTAGTCATCAAAAGCAAGCCTTCGGAATCCTTATCTAATCTTCCCACTGGATAAATCCTTTTCGGATATCCGATAAAATCTACCACATTATTTTTTTCCCGTTTCTCTGACGTGCATACAATTCCCACCGGCTTATGAAATGCCAACAATATCATTTCTTCTTCTTTTTTTACAGGTTTTCCAAGAAAAAGCACCTGCTGCCCCGGAAATACTTTTGTTCCCATCTCTGCTTTCGCACCATCAACAGTCACATTCCCGGCTTCCACCTGACGGTCTGCCTCCCTTCGGGAGCAGACTCCTGCTTCACTAAGAAATTTATTAATTCTTACTCCGTTTTCTTCCATACACTACTCTTTCCAATGCAAAACGGAGACTTCTTATGTAAAAGTCTCCGCCCCTATTCATTCTAACACTCATCTTACTGTAATAGTGAAGTCTTGATATATCCGGTCTTACCATTCCAGGTTACCTTTGTCCAACCTTCTGCATAACTCATCACTACTGTTACTTTTTCTCCCGAATAAACAGTTCCAATCTTCTCTGATGTTTCACTCATATCGGAACGAATATTCGTAGACTCTGATAATCTAATTACGGTACCCTCACTAATACTTCCGGCTGCCACATTTTCTTCACTCTCATCATTGCTGTCAGTGCTTTCCTCCTGTGGCTTTTCCGTCGTGAGATACTCTGTCTTAATATATCCGGTTACTCCGCCATAGTTGACAATACTCCATTCGCCATCTGTTCCGGTTCTGCCGATAGCAGTTCCCTTCTCTACACTTCCAAGTTTCTCGGAAGAAGTATCTGCTGCAGCTCTAACATTTACCTTATCTAACGCATACACCTGTTCTGTAGCATCTGCGGTCTGCTCCTCCGGCTGCTCTGTTTCCTCTGCAGCCTCAGTCTCAGGCTGCTCCGTTTCCTCTGGCTGTTCTGTCTCTTCCGTAGCAGCTTCACTGCTCTGTGCAAGTAGATTCTGCTTCCATGCGGTAATCGCTGCCGGCAATTTGATGTTAATAACATCCGATAAAGCCGTATCAGCAGCCACAGCCTCATCAAATTTAGCCTGAACCTCCTGCTGAAGCGCAATAAAATCTGCACTGTTTTCATACTCTGTAATCAGGGTCTGTATACTAGTATCCGATGCACTTTCTTTCATCTTCAGGTTATAGTTACTGTATAGATTATCAATATATAAAGAACCATCTTCATTTGTCCGAATATAGAAAAATTCGAGTCCCGGTGCTACTGTCTCTGCATCCGTGAACTTAATCTCAAGATATACGGATGTTATATAGGAATTATCATCTAGTCCATGTTTAGTATAACACTTAATGTTCTCATAAGAATCCACATACTTACTGTACTCTGTAATATAACTTTTTTCATTGTCAGAAATTGGTGTTGCAATCGCCGCAATTGTATCTACATCTCCGGCAGCATAAGCCGTAAAATACTGCTTCACCAGTGTATTTACATTTTCATAAGCATCTACTTCAAATGCTTCTTCTGTCTCAGTATCTACTTCTGTTGACATAACACTCTGTTCTTTGTCACCGCTATTTTCTGGTGTACCGCAATTGACAAGCACTAATACTAATATTATGAATAAAGCACCCGCTGTAAAATACCGAATATTCTGTTTCACGAATGCCAAAATGCTGTTACTATTGTGATTATTACTATGATTTGTATTTTCTGATTTATCTTTTAACTTAGAAAAAGCCATTTTATCTACCATACCTTTCTTTCACATATCATCAAAAATTGTCAAAAAAAATGCGCCCGGCGGGAATCGAACCCGCATTGCCGGAGTCGGAGTCCGGTGTTCTATCCATTAGACTACGGTCGCCTGCTCATGTAAGAAAGTATGTGTGACTCTTTTTCACGCATGTTTTATCATAACAGACCTAAAAATAATTGTCAACAAAAATGGTGTCTATATTCCTAACTATATTCCTAACTCGTCGCATATTCTCAATAAGTTTTCCCGAATACCAATGATATAAAAAAGGCAGTGCCGACTGGATTTTTCCAATCGGTACTGCCTGTCGTTTTTAATTTTTTTATGCCACATCTTCAAATTGTGAATTATATAAATTAGCATAAAATCCGTTTGACGCTAGCAATTCTTCATGTGTTCCCTGCTCTACGATATCTCCATCCTTCATAACCAAAATCAAATCTGCATCCCGGATGGTAGAAAGTCTGTGAGCAATCACAAAGCTGGTTCTGCCACGCATCAGGTTATCCATCGCCTTTTGAATGGAAATCTCTGTTCTGGTATCTACAGAAGAGGTTGCTTCATCTAAGATAAGTATCTTATTATCTGCTAAAATAGCCCTTGCAATTGTAAGCAGCTGCTTCTGCCCCTGGGAAACATTGCTGGCATCTTCATTTAACTCCATCTGATAACCGCCCGGAAGTGTGCGGATAAAACGATCTGCATGGGCTGCCTTTGCCGCTGCAATTACTTCCTCATCCGTAGCGTCTAATCTTCCGTATCGTATATTTTCCATAATGGTTCCTTTAAAGAGCCAGGTATCCTGTAATACCATGCCAAAGGCATCTCTTAACTCTCTGCGGTTAAAATCTTTAATATTGTGTCCGTCAATGCGGATAGCTCCTTCATTCACATCATAGAAACGCATCAAAAGTTTAACCATCGTTGTTTTTCCTGCTCCGGTAGGCCCTACTATAGCAATCTTTTGTCCCTGTTTTACCTTTGCACTGAAATCCTTGATTATCATCTGGTCAGGATGGTATCCGAAATGCACATGCTCAAATTCTACATTTCCAATGACAGATTTCACATCCACTGCATTTTCTGCGGTCTGATCCTCTTCTTCCTCGTCTAAAAACTCAAAGACACGTTCCGTTGCCGCCGCCATAGACTGCAGCTGATTTGTCACCTGGGCAATCTGGGTAATCGGCTGAGTAAAGTTTTTCACGTACTGGATAAATGCCTGAATATCACCGATAGTGATGTTTCCCCGGATAGCAAGCAAACCACCG
>JAQXGQ010000165.1 GCA_029006795.1 Clostridiales bacterium
ACAGGAAATCCGCATAGGAAGCGCATTGTTTTTCCGCTTTATTTCATATTCTTCTGCAATTTTCTTCCATGCTCCAAACAAGGTCATGCCCGCCCCCATCAAAAGTACCAGTTTGCTTATCACATCCGGGTACTCCAATAAAAGCTGTTCTTCTCTTTTTTTCCTCTCCTCCTGCCTCTTTGAAAGCCCCAGCAGTGGAATCGATGCCATGACTACAATTCCCAATGCCAGTATTTTTTCCGGCAGATATTCTTCCTTTCTGCTCCATTGCAGTTTTTCTCCACTTAAACTTTCCGGCAATATTATCTTGTCTATTCCGCTCTGTTCCCCCTGTTCTGCCAGATTGTCCTCAATGTCTTTTATCAACTGCTCCTGTCTGCTTCGCACCAACGGCATAACACAAAAGGAAAATTCATAACATTTTCCCGATTCACCACAGGTTAATTCCACCGCCGCTTGCACAAGGACACCTGTTTGGGGCAAATCTTCCGCAATAATCTCTCCTTCATAATCCACAATTTCAGAATGGTCAAAATTCCAGCTTGCTTCTACCAGACCGTTCTGATAAGACTCACGGATTACCACTTTTTTTTGAATATCACTTAGAGATGTATTTTCTCCGAGAAATTCCGCATCAATTTCCCCAATTGCCTGTTCTAACAGGTGCTTTTCTTCCTCTGGTGCAGGCACCTGTTCCGGCACAGTTACCGTGTAATAATACTTTTCCAACACATCCCCTGCATCTATCTGCAGCTCTTCCTCATAGCTTCCCTCACCCACCGCATTACGAGGAAGCCCCAATTCCTCCAATGCCCCACCCTGCTCATCTGTCACCCCTGCAAGAAATCCCAGTGCTGCTGCCGCAGAAAGTACCATCAACATCTTCCTGCTGCTTTCCAACAGCTTTTTTCTGCCAATTATCCACAATAGTATGGTTGCTACAAACACCACTCCACACAGAATCATCCTTTTCCCCCTAAACCTGAATATCCAAAATTTTTTCCGATAACTTAAGTGACATCCCGTAGACTCCCAATGCAATCGTCATTATCACCACTCCCACCGGATTCTTATATAACACCTGCAAGTAGTCCTTTGATGTGAGATTGAGATAGGCAAGAATAAACAATGGCATTACATTCATAATCCTTCCCTCTAACTTTTTGCCTGCAAGAACCGTATCAATTTCACGCTCCACCTCAATTTTTCCCAACATACGAGAAATCGTGGTACGAATAATTTTTACAAAATTTCCCCCACTGCGTTTTGCAAAGGCAAAAACCTCCGCAAAGCTCTCCACATCTTCACAACCGCTGCGCAACGCAAACTCTGTCAATCGTTTTTCAATGGGTTCATTCATCGCCACCTTCTGATTTATCTGATGCCACTCCCTTGTGACCAGTGCCTCTGTTCCGTGCAGCTTGCACAGCTCTTTTTCTGCCTCCTTAAAGGCATTTTCCACCGAATACCCTGCCAAAAGTGCTGCCGATACCGCCTGTATCCCATCCTTAAACTGGTATAATAATTCCTGCTGCCGTTTTTTTTTGCACATTTCTATATATCTTCTGCGCAAAAATATTCCCACCGGGAAGATAAGAACCATGCCATACCAAGAACAGTAAAACAGCCAGGAAACCACTGCCGTGACCATCACACTTTCTCCAAACCACTTAAGATTATCCACCCCGTTACAATGATAACTTCGATAATCCATCTGTCCCTCCTAACTCTTCCTCCGAAAAACCAGCCCGATAGAATTTCTCCCAATGAAGTAGATGTCCAATCTGTACCAGTTTTCCACAAACTTTCTGCCCATCTCCTTTCTCTTCCACAAAAGAGAATAATTCATGCAACCGAATTTCTCCGTTTTCTATTCCATCAATCTCCGCGATGTTCAATACTTTCCTGCTTTTATCCCGCAATCGTCCCAAATGTACTAATATATCAATTCCGGAAGCAATCTGGCTGCGGATGGCAGGCAGGGGCAGTTCCATTCCCATCAATACCATCGTTTCCATACGGCTTAACATATCCTTGCAGGAATTAGCATGTCCGGTAGAGAGACTGCCGTCATGTCCGGTGTTCATTGCCTGAAGCATATCTAACGCCTCCGCCCCACGACACTCTCCGACGATAATACGCTCAGGTCTCATTCTTAGCGCCGTGCGAATCAAGTCCCGTATAGTAATCGGTGTCACTCCCTCCGTGTTAGCATTCCTTGTCTCTAACCGCACCAGATTGGGTTTATCCACCAACTGCAGTTCTGCCGAATCCTCAATGGTAATAATCCGCTCTTCTCTCGGAATGTACTGGGATAAAGCATTTAAAAAAGTGGTTTTTCCCGAGCCTGTTCCGCCGGAAACAAAGATATTATATCCAGATTTAACTAATAATTCTAGGAAGACAGCAGCCTCGTCTGTCAGCGAACCAATTCGAATCAAATCCTCCATCAGAATCGGGTGCTGTGGAAACTTTCGGATAGATATTGCGGAACCGTCAATAGCAACCGGTTCTAGCACAATATTGACACGGGAACCGTCCGGCAGCCTTGTATCTACGATAGGAGACGCTTCATTTACCATGCGGTTGTTATTCCCTACCATCTGCTGTATCACATCATTCAGCTTCTGTTTGGATGAAAAGTGACTATTCGCTTCTGTAAGCCGCCCTTCTTTTTCATAAAAAATATGTTCTGCACCGTTCACCATAATTTCCGTTACCGCCGGGTCTTCTAACAATTCCTGAATTGCGTCAAATTTACGCATGGCATTAAAAAGTGTTTTTTCAAGAATCTCTCTTTCTTTCAGAGTTATCATATGAATATGGGAATATTCTTCCACGTTCTTTTCTATTAAAAGGTATATTTCTTCATCTGATAATTCTCTGGTCAAATCCGCTTCCGCTAAAATCTGTTCCTTTAACCTGCTTAATTCCACCTCACTCACGCCCATAGATATCCCCCGACAGATAATTTCTGACATAATCTCCAAATTCGCTCCACAAAAGCTGCTCTAATATATTAGTGCCACCCCGCAGATTCTTTGCCGAGAAAGGCAAGTCTATCATATGTATCCGTTCTAGCAAGTCTCCCTTTCCCGCTTTTTCCAAATAATTCAGAAACTCTTCTAGCTGACTTTCATAAAAATACCCTGTCTTTCCCAGACAATAGCAGCTGCTGCATTCCTCCAACATTTCTGCTAAAGACTGCACACCTGTACCAAAATCAATTGCCAGTGCTTCAAAATCCGTTTCTTTCCTAATAAAATCAAGCAACGCCCGAAAATCTTCGATCGAAAATTCTCCCAATTGCTCGGGATTTCGAAATGGCGGAATATAGGAGAACTGCCCTGCCACATAAACACTTTTCAGGAAATTTTCTGCATTCATACTTCCTTTCCGAAGCCGCAAAATCACATCTCCCACATCACTCTCTCCACAGATAGCAAAAGTCTTAAACATACCTGAGAACTGCATGAAATTTAAATATAATATTTTCCTCTTTTCTGATAATATCGTGGCAAGTATCATCGAAAATGGCACTTGCATCTCGTGTTTCGCAGGAGAATAAATCCCTATTACCTCTTGTCTACACGCAATACCTGTCATTCCGGCATTTCTGCTTCCACCTGTCACCACATGTATCTCATGCAAAATTCTTTCCATTGGCTGATACTTAAAAACAGAACTTTTTCTTGGCTTTTCATTCACAGGAAAATCTGTCTCCTCTGCAACTAGCCCCGGCATTTCCTCTGTAAGTACAATGATTGGAATTCCCGCTTCCTCTAACTCTTCCTCCACAGAAATGCAGCCACTCCCAGAAATAATTACATCAAAATCCCTCTTTTTTACGTGTTCCAACAATAATTCCGGCTCCGAGAAGGCACATATTGTCATCTCTTTTGCCTGATGCTCCATCAAATATGTGACAAATCTACTGCGGTACACTTCATCTGTATCGCAGAATGCCACTGTCAGTTTACGCAATCGCACACCCCCAGACCACAATCAAATATCCTGTTAATATTGCTGTTGAAAAATGAATAAGTGTTATTGTTCCGAATTGATAACCAGTTGTTTTTATGCGATATACCAGTTTTACCATCCCAATCACTGCGGCTGCCACAAATGCCACCGGAATGAGGTAAAGTAACTGTCTTGTCGTCAAAAAAGCTCCCGCAACGGAAAATAACTTGATATCTCCTGCGCCAAGTACGCGCATTTGAAATAAAAGAAATAATAAGATAACCGGAATAGATATGTTCACAAGAAAATGAACCAATCCTGCACTCCCCTCCCCCAGCAGTCGGAATGCAAGTCCCCAAATAAGCCCGGAAACAATCAGCCGGTTACTGATTTTCTCGTTTCCGAAATCCATCACTACCGCCATCGTCAGATGGGTCAGCAATGTGAGTTGTAGTATTTCCCCAATTCATCACCTCTTTTGTCTGTTTGTGAATCGGATTATAGCAACCTCCTTTTTCTTTGTCCAGTCCTTTTTCAAAAGATAACTATTTTTGTAAACTTTTCACAAAAATTGAGTAAATAAAATTCCATAAAGTGCCGAAAACCCTCCAAAACCAAGCGTTCCAACTGTCAAAAGGCTAACAGGATTTAATCCCACCGCCACCGCAATCCCCTGTGCTGCCAGAAAATCGTTGGTAAAAAGAATACAGATTGCCCCTAGCACAGAGCGCACCAGAAAATTCCACACTATCTGCGATTTCTGTTTCAATAGCACAATTCCAAGCACCAACAGCAACATTCCTGCCATAATTTGAAATGCCGTTATTTTTTCCATATTTTTGTCCGCCTATCTTTTTCTCTGCTAATTTATTCTGATTTATCCGTTTTATGACAAATAACTTGTATAGAATTGGAATTATTTGCTTATACTAAAAGTATCATAAAATATTTCATTGGAGGAATGATATGCTACATGTTTTTCAAACTGAAAAGACGAACGATAAACATTATACTCTGCTTATGAACGACCTCCACCAGACAGCACGGGATTTGCAGGATGCCTACGACAATCTTGGCAATGCAACCGACCCTGATCTGATTGACTGCTATATTTACGAACTCAATTCTGTACAAATGCGATATAAATTTCTTCTGGCAAGCATTAAAAGCTACGAGAACAAATTTTTTCCCACAAAAGCAAAAACAGAGGACTCTTATACTAAGAATCCTCTGGATGTATCATAATTCTGACAGGTTTCTACCAGGTCGTCCCTTCCATAAGTATACCCGGCATATACCTGCTGGGTATTACTCATAAGGGGCGCTGACGTATCCTGTTTCATGGTCTCTGAAAATGCCTCATACAATCTCTTCATCAGGCGTTCTACCATCAATACCTCTTCGATATCCCTTTTATACATCGCCTTCGCAAGACTGTCTCTGCAAAATACATAAATCCGATAAAGTTCTGCTGCCAGCCCATAAGAAAAATTCAGCGCAGAAATCAGTTCTTCAATGGTGCGCTCTGCATGACGAATCGCTTCTTTGTAATCATCCCATGACTCCTTCTTATAAGCCTCTTTTGCATCTGAAATGTAGACAAATAAAATATCGTACATGACAATCACCAGTCCACCCTTATTACTCTGGGTGATTCTTCTGGTAAATTCCTGTATCTGTTCTTTTTTCAAAACAGAACCCATCCTTCCCTATTACTGTAAAATCTGTAATACCTGCTGTGGCAAATCATTTGCCTGTGTCAATACGGAAATTGCTGCCTGATTTAACACATTCTGATGTGTATATTCTGTCATTTCCTCTGCCATATCCGCATCGCTAAGTCTAGACATTGCCCCTGTCATGTTCTCCTCGAAAGCATCCAGACTCTCTACACTGTGCTCTAAACGATTTTCATAAGCACCAAGTTTTGCCCTTACATCGCTCACTTTTGCGAGCGCGTCATCTAACTGAGTCAATGCCCTTGATGCACCTGATACAGTGGTAACCGTAATATCATCAATGTAAAGGCTCTTACAAGAAACCTCCTGAATACGAACCTCCATATTCTGATCCATATTAGCACCAATGTGTAATGTCATGGTTCCGATATCTGTCACATCAAAATTTATCTTACCATCTCCGGTTGTGGTATCATATCCTGCCTCCGCAAGGAAAGACAAAGAGAAACCACCCAAATCGGTAACTGTAATTTTGTTTCCATCGTAAGTGATGGTTGCAGTGTCCGTAAATCCAACCTTTGGATTCGGAAATTCAACGACAGCATCGCTGCCGGTAGGGCCTACGATTATCGGATTGCCATCTGAATCAGTAACCGGATTACCACCTGCATCCGTTTTTTGTACTCCATATACAAATTTACCGCTTGCTGTATCTTCTACCCAGTCATAACCGCCTGCGGCTGTAATACCAAGACCATTCGCCAAGTCTTTATTATCCACCACAATTCTCAACTCGCTTCCCTGTCCGTATCTGGTAGCAGTAAAGGTAAGATTTCCACTTGTTTCTTCCCTTTTCACTTCAGTTTCTCCAACCTCTGCGGCATCTCTGATTTTCTCATAAACTTCCGCCATGGTATCTGTCTCTGAAATGCTCACCTCACTTCCATTGATATTAATTTTTCCTGACTGACCAATTTGTGTGGTGGTATCATTAAAATCTGCACCTGCCACTACAGAATCCGGCTGTGTTGCCGCCGTAGTAATCTGGAGCTCATACTGTCCCGCTTTCACATGGTCGGAAATATCCACTCTGGTTGCATGCTGCGTATAAACTCTGGTGTCAAGAGAACCGTCTAACAGGGTTTTACTGTTATACTCGGTATCTCTGGAAATACGGTCTACCTCCTCT
>JAQXGQ010000166.1 GCA_029006795.1 Clostridiales bacterium
CACCGGTTCTTCCGCCTTTTCTATCTCCTCCGGTTCTGCTATGTATTCGCCATCTTCGACACACCGTGCTGCAGCTTCTTCAATCGCACGTTCAACCTTACCTGCATTTGCTTCAATCAAAAGCTTACACAAGAAATTAGCGGTGTCTTCCGCCGAATTGGGATTATGAAAGCGATAATTCAATTTTCTTTGTTTCAAGCGGAATCTCCACCTCCTTCTCTTGCTTGTCTTTCTTTTTCAATACTATGAGATCGGTTCTCAGGTTAGACCTATTTTCGTTTTTCATTAAGTACTTAGGGTTCGAAAAAACTGATTACAAATTTTATGCAATATATTTTGAAAAAAATATGGTCAAGCGCATTGACAAAATGCGTCAATGCAGTTGACCACGCAAAAATAGAGGTCAATTGCGTTGACCTCTAATATTCCTTGATTTTATGCGGTTTTTAGAAGGTTTGGTCAATGGTCATGACCTTTGACCATACAACTAAATAATGGAGAGCAGGATACGCCTTGAGTTGCATTGTCAACTCGACTGACACTTCCAATCTCCTATACTTTTTCAGGCAGGCGAGTTATTTACCTGATACTTAAATTCAATCAAACGGAATCTATATAGCAAAAAGAGCGAGGTGTATTCCTCGCTCTTTCTGCTATATATTTCCATGTGCCCTACTTACATTTTTTCACGTTCTCTGCTTCTTGTCTTGCCATGTTGTCTACTTCATTATTGTGCTCATTCTTGTCATGCCCCTTTACCCAATGAAAGAAAATTGATTTGAAATTCTCTTTCTCTGCCATAAGTTCTGCCCAGAATTCCTTGTTCTCATAAATTTTGATTATTCCATTCATGGTTTCCACTACATACTGACTGTCCGAGTATACTTCTACTGGCACGCTCTTATCTGTGACTGCCTGCATGGCGTTAAGCACCGCTGTCATTTCCATCCAGTTATTTGTCTTTCCGGTATCGCCGCCGGATGCTTTCCACTCGTTTCCATCCTTATCAATCAGCTTGTAAGCCCATCCACAACAAGTTTCACGTTCCGAATTGCCATTATTAAGTGCAGAGCCGTCGGTATAGACAATGATTTTTTTCGAAGCACTCATTTGTTTCTTTTCCTTTCTCTCTTCTGACGTTTATGCATTTTGATAATTCCTATTTTCCGTCTACCGTAAAACCCTCTGTTCCTGGTGGATCAAGGTAAACGGTCTTGTCTATGGTATCCTTGGTGTCACGGATTAAATAAAACGCTCCCGCACGAGGGATGCCACCCTTAATATACGAAAATACCATATAAGAAGAATCATAAATTGTTATGTGACCTAGAAAATTTCCAATGTCCCTGCTATTGGGTCCAGGGTCAAAGGATATATAGCTAGTATTATTTCCGGTTCCATCTGTGATGATATTCCAAGAAACCGGTACACCTTCGTCCTTCCAAGAAATCAAGTCATCTGTCAGGATTTCTTCGTCACTCATTTGAGCTACATAGCCAAGAGTCACCTCACTTCTATATTGTCCAATATAACGAGTTCCATCTGGAGTGATTCTGTAGAAGGAATAGGGAATATCTTTTTTATCTATTGTACTGCCAGTATAATCGTCACGAGCTCCCCCTCCTCCAGTCCAAATAAGTAGATCCTCATCCGAAAATATAACTTCCGACAATGGAATCATATCCTTTGATGCCCCTGCTCCCGCACTCTGGCTTCCGCACGCCCCAAGCATAAGTGCCATGCTAAGTGCTATGGCAACAACCGCTTTGAATTTGTTACGTTTTCTTTTCCTCATCTTTCTTTCATTTCCTCATCTTTCTTTCAAAATTATTTTTGTTGTGCACCAACATTTTCTATATTGTATCATTACTCTCCTTATATTGCAATACGTTTTGCAATGCACTATGCAATGCTTATTTATAAGTCTATTTGCAATATCATTGTTTTATAGGAGGTATTGCAAATGACATTTCAACTAAAACCAGACAAAAAGGAAACCGAAAATAAAACCATACGATTCCCTTTATCTTTAATCGAAAAAATTGACAAAGTATTAGAAAATCAAGATGTAACATTTTCAAGTTTTGTTATACAAGCATGCGAATATGCCTTGGAAAATATGGAAACAGATGTAAAGTAATTAATAGCAAACAAGGGATATTCCAATGTATTGGAACATCCCTTGTTCTATGATTAGGTGTTGTGGCTATTCAACTTCCGCTATTCTATCAACCATACAAACCGTTCTATATTGTTACAACCATATGTACCGTACTTTTACTAATTCCATAGTGTTTTGCGGCCTGACGTACCGTGGTATTATTATCAATGATATATCTTGCGATTTCCATCGCTCTTTCCTCTATATAGCTTTTCAATAAAAAATCCCCTGCCATACTTGTTTTTACATTGTATGCAGAGGATTTTTCTGTTATTACTCATCAAAATTTCATTTGTTATTATTTTATCTTAATCGTTTTTACCTTACTCCAGCCGGAATAACATTTTTCGTTATTTTCGACTTTTGTGTATGTTCTAACCCTGACATAGTATTTCTTTTTTGAAGTCAGTTTCTTGATAGTTGCCTTGTTTGTGGTAACATTTACCGTCTTTTTCCCTTTTGTAAAGGTGGAATTTGTTGCCATCTGAATTTGGTATCCTGTCACTCCTGCAACTTTTTTTACTGATACCGTGGCTGTTTTGCTTTGGGAACTTTTTACACTGTTTACAGCAGATTTTTTCAGTTCTGCCGTTTTTATCACAAGATCATACGTACCAGTTATATCTTTATTGGCATTTTTTATAACAAGATAATAGGTTCCTGCCGGTAATGTATATGTGTATTTATGACTACCTGCCGCAATGGAAGTCTCACGATGCTCCAGATCAAACGCATCATTATAAAGTTGTAAATCTACTGCTTGAAGACCACTCTTAAAGCTGACGCTTACATTGACCGCTTTTCGGATTGTAAATGTGTAACAGTCTGTAGCATCATTTATGGCGAACTGTCCCCTAATAGAAGCTGCTGCCGGATTTGAAATCTCGGATGCAACAGATGCTTCATCATTTGTTGTCTCCAAATTCTCCGCAAATGTCTCATTAGCACTTATAAATGCACACTGCATACTTCCGGATGCCAGTGGAGATCCTGCTCCCCCATGAAATCTTATTTTGTAAGATCCTGCTTTCAAATTATATATCGTATTGTAGCTTCCGCTATAACCATCATAAGGCCAACTCTTTGTAATGGTATTTCCATATAAATCTTC
The DNA here is from genome assembly GCA_029006795.1 of Clostridiales bacterium. Classification (GTDB taxonomy): domain Bacteria; phylum Bacillota; class Clostridia; order Lachnospirales; family Lachnospiraceae; genus Roseburia. The sequence continues at coordinate 3,273 of JAQXGQ010000166.1, forward strand.
CATGTTGATTCTAGTACTGTCGTTCCCATCTGCTATGAATTTAATATTCAAAGCACCGGATTCCGGAAGTGTAAGACTATATTCATAATCATTACCACCCTCAAACTGATACACAGTGTTGAACATTAACTCTCCCTGATCCTCTGCTTTTACAATATGTGGACTACACAATACTGTAAGAGCGGCAACAATGCCACAAATTCCAATTCCTAATTTTTTCACCTTTTGTTTCATAACTGTTTCCCTTAACCTTTCTGCATTTTTATGTATCCTACTTACATTCTTTGATGTTCTCTGCTCTGTTGGCTGTTTGTTGTTGCATCATTTGCAGACTTAATTCCATGAACATACGTGTTGTATGCAGGAGATGTACTGTCCTTATTACTAAAATCTTTATTTAAATAAGTATACCATTCCTATAAACGATTATCAATTATGTCTTTTAAAATATACATTTTAGCGTGTCAAAGTGTCACCGCAAGAATTACGGTTAATCTGGTTTATAATTTTCTTTTCATAATCTTCTTACCGTTGAGAAACTTTGCAAAATTATCGGCTGTTCTCCCAATGATATCAACTTCCCGCTTGTAAATCCACACTCTGCAAGTGCCTAACATAACGGAAATGACAATCATTTACCATGTTTGACAATCCTATCAATAAATGCTAGGATTTCCACTAGAAAGGAGATGATTATATGCCATTTATTCACACACAGACTACACTTGCTCTCGACAAAGCAAAACGTGACAGTTTAACTGCTGCTTTAAATGCAATTACAAGTTCCTGTCTTGGCAAGGGGGAAAACTGGATTATGACCGGCTATACAGACAACGCAGAATTGTATTTTCAGGGAAATCAGAATGGTGATACCGCTTATGTGGAGGTGAAGCTCTTCGGAACCCCTGCTCCGGCTGCCACCGACAAAATGACCGCCGAAATCTGCGCCCTTTTTAAAAAAGAGCTGGGGATTTCACCGGACCGCATTTATGTTTCCTACTATCCCACTTCAAATTGGGGCTGGAATGGAGGCAATTTTTAGCATTACAAAAGGGGCTTACAGCCCCTTTTCTTTTATCTTTCTTTTATTCTCATACATCCACACATCTGCTCTGCTTCTTGTATCTTCCACGTTTTGATCTATGTTTTCATCAAAAACAGCATAGCCATAAGCAATCTGTATTTTCAAATTTGCATTTTTTCTGTTATATTCCTGTTCAAGCAGCTGAAGTTGTTCTATTTTTTCCTCTATCTTTATCCGGTGTGCCCCTTTTAACACCGCACAAAACTCGTCCCCGCCAATCCGATAACAACATCCCTCATTACCAAACACCTCAGAAATCATGGATGCCGCTGTCTTGATATAGGTATCTCCATCGGCATGTCCCATTGTATCATTACATTTCTTTAAATTATTCAAATCAAAAGTTACCAGCATAATATCCTGCCAGTGCTCGGGATGCATCTGCCAGCTGTCATAGGCGTTCCTGTTATAAAGCCCCGTCAGCATATCCTTAACAGCAAGTTCACGATAAATTTCTGCCTTTCTGCCCTCATCAATTTTGGCAAAAAGTTCTGATAGTGCTTGAAATCCAATCAGAAGAATGAATATCAGTAATCCAAATTTTCCGATGATATCTGTCTGACGTACTCCAAGATAATAACCTACTATGTCCGCAACAAAAGATACAATAAGAACCACCGCTCCAGCAATATTTATCTTTACTTTACTGTCCCAGCCATATTCCCGTATCCTGCATACTACCACCCAGACAGTATACACAAGCGCCACCACCATGAGGATATGTGTCAGAAAAAGCGTCCGACGAAGTTCACAGATACCGGTAAAATGAAGTGTCATACATATGATGATGTTTATAAAATTAGCAATACAGAGAACATCCGGTACCAGTTTATTTTTTACTTCCATAAAACTATTTTCAAAGAGAATAAACGAAATACTCATAAGCATCAGCATTACATATGCAAGAAAGGAAGCTGCCACACGGTTAGGCAGCAGCATAATCGCTGCATCCGTTTCATTGAAAGTCCATATACCGACAATAATAGCTACGATACCGACAAACAGAACATCCTTCCTAAGCGCCATTTTTCTTCTCGCTAACAGCCAGTAACCCATCATAGCAATTCCAATCATAATATTGATAATGCTAACGCACACCTCTATCATCGATTTCTGCATCAAATCCATATACATTTGCCTTGCGTTTCCCTGAAAAAATTCAATCTTTTCTCCTCTGACCTGAGGATAAACAGCTTCCAGGCAAACCAGTACATAGTCTGTTTTCTGAGGTATCTCAACAAAATTCCATCTTACTCCCGTAGTGCGTCCAAATATTGAATCCGATTTTTCATTCGAATATACCAGTTTTCCATCTGCATAAACATGGATAATTTGATGAGAGGAAAAAAACGCCATGCAGGAATTTGCCGGCTCCTGTTGTTTCCATTTTAATGACATTTCCCTGCCATTTTCTGAAACCTGCTCCACAGAAGTTATCTCCATAATCTGCCATCCGATCTGCTCTGCCGATGAAATCTGTTCCGGCTTTGCAACAAACTGTGCGCTAATCGTCAATGCCAATCCACATATGAAAGCTATACAATAAACCATCGGTATTGATTTTCTCATAAATACACCTTAATTTTTTATTTCTTCCTTGAAAAAAATTTTGAAAAGAAAGACGTCTTTTCTTTCTCCTCCACCTTTACGTCCTCTTGCGGAAACCGTTCTTCCGTCTCGGAATATCCCGGCAGTCTGTCTTCGTAAATCCAGTAATCGTCTACATCCGTTCTTCCGTTGATTTTCCGGCACATCTCCTTGATGACTTCCATCATGATATCTAACATTTTTCCCGCATTCTGTGCCATTCTGTCCTCATACCGCATACCGCGATCCGGCCCCTCTGTCCCGCTGATACAGTCGTCTCCTAGCACCCGCAGTTTATTCAACCGATCTCTCTGCTCTTTTCTGACACTGCTTAAAAAGTAGCTCACCATAACATTGTGTTCATCTGAATCTGTGTAACACAAAAACTGCTCCATCGTCGTTTCCGGTGGAAACCCAACAGAATAGTAATCATTATAAAACCGGCAGATATATTCGGCAGTATCACGAATTGTCATGCCGCATTCTCTAGGCTGTTTCCAGTAAAAATTTTCTGCCTGCTCTAACTGCTTCTCAATCTGCTCATAGGCTTTCTTCACATTTTCGTCAGAAAATTCACATTCCATCATAAATGAATAGTTCATTTTATATTCCTCTTATACCAATGTATACTGCATCATCTCATATGCCAGCCGGCTTCCCTCCATAATCGCCTCGGGAAGCAGTGCACGTGCCACACATTTTGACTCTTTCTGCGGTGCATCCACCAGCTTGAGATATGCGTAATCACCGTCTATTCTCTCCACAATATAATCCACTCTCTCAAACATTACAAATCTCCTCTATCCGTCAAGCCTGGATGTTTTTTACCGCCTCAAGAATTTCCTGACAGACCTCCGCCTTTTCCTTTCCGTCCACACACACGGTAATATCTGCCACACTCTCATAACGTTCTCTGCGCTTTTCCATCAGTTTTCTGATAAATTCTACATTCATATTTCCATTCAGAATCGGACGCTCCGTACTGTTTTTCACACGTTCATAGATGGTCTCCGGCGTAGCCTTTAACAGAATAATGCAGCCATTCTCTTTCATCAGTCTGGCATTTTCATCCCGCAACACACTTCCGCCGCCGCAGGATACCACCATATTGGTTTTTCCAGAAAAAGAACGCAACAACTCTGTTTCTAAATCCCGGAAATGCTCTTCTCCATATTTATCGAAGATATCGGAAATCGCCATTCCCTGTTGTTCCACAATCATCTGGTCCATCTCAATGCGCTTCGCATCGGTCTTTTTTACAAGTTCCTTCGCAATCGTACTTTTTCCGGCTCCCATAAAGCCAATCAGATAAATGTTTTTCATGGTCAATCTCCTAGCTGAAAAATTTCTCTTTTACTTCTTCCACCGGCATATCTTTTCCTGTGTAAAGTTTAAATGCTGCTACGCCCTGCCACAACAGCATCCCTTTTCCGTTAATGCAGGTACATCCCGCTTCTTTTGCCTCACGAAGCAGTTTTGTCTCCTCCGGATTATAAACGGCATCTGCCACCACAAGACCCGGACGGAACGCACTGACATCTTTTACCACACTTTCATTTTCCATCGGTTTCATTCCCACGATAGTCGCATTGGCAAAAATATCACTGGATGCTATCTCTTCTGTCATTTTCGCAGTATCCGCAATATCATAAACATTTACAACGCAGGATGGAACTTCTTTTCTTATTTTCTCTGCGGTAGCTAAGGTACGCTCAAAGAAATCATCCTTTATATTAAAGATAGAAATTTCTCTCGCCCCATCTAACGCACACTGTACCTGAATCGCAGTTGCCGCTCCACCGCCTCCTGCTACAGTTATCTTCTTTCCTTTAATATCAATGCCGTGGTCTTTTAAATTTGCCACAAAGCCCTCGCCATCAGTAATATATCCGGTAAGTTTCCCATCATCATTGACAATCGTATTGACTGCTCCAATAATGCGTGCTGCTGGGGAAAGTTCATCCATATATTTTAACGCCTCTGTCTTACAAGGCATTGTCACATTGCAACCCCGCATTTTGAAGGTTTTCATTGCGGCAATGGCATCCTTTACTTCCTCCACCTTAATATCAAATGCCACATAAGCATAATCTAATCCTAGACGTTCAAAGCTGTAATTATACATTGCCGGAGAACCGGAATGCCCCACCGGGGAACCGATTAAAGCTAAAAGTCCTGTGTGTCCTGAAATTCTGCTTTCCATAGTTTTTTCCTCGTTTCTTCAAGAATATCTTTATCATAACTGGTTTTAAACATCATTTCAATACTTTTTTACTGTACACCGTTAAAGTATCGTAAAACACAATCTTTTCCATATACAGTTAAACAATGCGTGCTACCCGATAACGAATATCCGCCCCATCTCCCGCAAGCACTACCTGCATCAGCTTTTTTTCCAGAAACGGCTGCATTGCCTGCTGTAACAGTTCCTCCTGCTCCACCTGATAGTTTCCATCCGTCAGTAGAATAATTAATTTTGCCCGTGCCTGGAATAATTTTAAATAAGAAATTAATTTTTCAAAATTCTTTCGTTTGATACACTGCTCATAGTCATCATAGTAGCTGTTTAATTGTACCACAGACATAGGACTGACTTTACATACAATATCTTCATCCTCCCGCCACTGCACCATATTGAGACGGACATTGCGGAATACTTCGCTGTGCATTTTAAGTGCTCCAAGCAAATCCGGCAAATAATCCTTTACCCGCTCCCTGCTTAAATTATTGTCAATAACCACCGCCATCTCTAATACCGGCTCTGTAAAGTTCCCCGGTACATGAAGGATGCGGTCAACTGTATTTTTGAAGTTTTTTAAAAATACCGGTGACTGATTCATATTTTGCTCCTACTATCTCCTTTATCCTAATTCACTCCAGACTATATTTTTAAGCTTTCCGGTCAGTGAAGTGATACCTGCATCCCTAAGCTGATAGGAAAGCAGCATCGTAATTTTATTTTCTGGGCTGTCCCAATTATGGTCAAACTCCGTTAGCCTTGTAGCAGTTGTAATAACTCCTGTTCTTTTGCTTTTACCGAACCCTGTATCATTGCGGCACTTCCTCCGCCTCTGGCACCAACTTTTTCCCGCAGTAATGCAGCAATTTCACGACAGTCGCTCGTACTGCTTCCTATGATAAACTGATAACCTTCCTCTTCCGTTCCCACAAAAATACCGCAGATACCTGTATGGGATGCCGTCAGTTCATTTATTACATTCCTCATTACCGGAATATCAATATCCGTCTCAAATAAAATAACATGTTTCTGCTCTGCCGGTATCTCCGCTATTTTTTCTGCCATCAGTTTCTGCTTTACCTCAGCAAGTTGATATTTTAAATCCTGATTTGAGTTTTTCAGTTTCTCTACCAAATCCGGCAACAATTCCTGGTTTGCAGAAAGGCTGCCGGAAATGGCTGAAATAATTTCGGATTTCTGCCGAAAAGCAAGAAGCGCACGAAAACCACAGAGAATGCTGATACGCACACCACCTTTATAATTAGAAAGACTCATTACCTTCAACATGCCAACTTCTCCGGTATGTTTCACATGAGGTGCACAACAGGCGCAAACATCCACTCCCGGAATTGTAACAATGCGCACCTGACCCTCAATCTCGATTTTACTCCGATAGTCTAATACTGCTAATTCTTCCTTAGACGGATAGGTTACTTCCACCGGAAGATTCTCTGTAATGACTTCGTTTACCCGGTATTCAATTTCATTGACCTGTTCTGCTGTCAACACTCCATCAAAATCCATCGTGACAATATTGTCACTCAAATGAAATCCCACATTATTAAATCCAAATTTACTATGTACCGTTCCTGAAAAAATGTGCTCTCCGGAATGCTGCTGCATATTATAAAAACGATGTTCCCAATCGATGATACCATGCACTTTCGCTCCCACTGTAAGCGGCTGCTCTAGCGTATGGGTAATCACATCCTTTTTTATCTGTACATCCAGAACCTTCAACCCATCTATGGTTCCTTTATCGGGGCTTTGTCCGCCTTCCTCCGGAAAAAATAAAGTCTGATTTAAGATTACCTGATATACAGTTCCATCCTTCTGTTCTGTTTTCTCACAGGAAACTACCTCTGCATCAAATTCTCTCTGATACGCATCCAAATCATATAATTTCTTCGTCATATTTTTCTCCATGATTATTCTTTCTTTAATTATTCATCTAGAGTCATGTCAGCATGACTCTCACCCTATCGCAGTGCAGGTTCCAATTCCTCCGTGTCTGCACAGAATACTCCGCCGTTTTCTTGCAATATCCGTCGCATGATTTTCTCTGCTTTCTCATAATTTTCAGGAACAAATGTTACCAAAAATACAGTTTTACACTGGTTTTCTCTGGCAAATGCTGCCGTCACTTCATCCTTAGGATGTATCTGTGTCTGCTCAAAGTCCACCGTTTCTCCTTCTCCCATCCCAATTTCAAGTACTCCGGCATCCTCCCAGATTTCCAGTTCGTATGCCTCTCCTTCCAGTGCTCCGGCAATCTCACGTACTGTCGTCTCTGCAGAAGCAAAATACAGCCATTCTCCCAGCATTGTTCGCACGTTTTGCTTCTTTTCTTTTATTTTATTTAATTTACTTTTATTTTTCATTCAATCCTCCATTTTTTTCTACACAATAAAGTTAGAAACAAAGTGGACAAGCCCACGTCAACTCCCCTTCCCCTCAATCTTGAGGGGCTTGTATACTTTGCCGCGCCGATGTGCAGCTGCAAAGCAGCCTTCCTCTGCACATCGTGCGCATCCCGCACGGAGTGCTTTTGTCGTATAGGGGACGAAGTTTCCTATACGACAAAAATCCACCATCGGGGAATGGTGGATTTTAAAAGGGGGAGAATTTATGAAAAAAAGTTTCATCACTTATGTGATAATAATATTATATCCCCCATATGTGAAATCTAATTGTCTAATTTTTGAATACTCTTTGAAGAAAATGTGAAGTTTTTTTATCCACCTACCAGCACAACACTTCGTGTCCGTCCTCTGTTACAAGCACCATAATCTCCCACTGTGCAGAGGGCATTCCGTCTGCTGTATATACTTCCCAGTCATTCTCATCATCAATATAAATATCTACTTTTCCCATATTTACCATCGGCTCAATGGTAAATATCATACCGGGAACCATCAGCATCTCCTGTCCCCGCTTACTGTTATAGCTAACCCACGGGTCTTCATGGAATTCCAGTCCTACACCATGCCCACCGATTTCCCGAACTACTGTATAACCATTAGCAAAGGCATGGTCGTGAACCGCCTGTCCCATGTCTCCTAAAAATCCCCAGGGTTTTACTTCCTTTAAGCCAAGCTCCACGCATTCCTTTGTAACTTGCACAAGTTTCTTCTTTTCCGGACTCACTTCACCAATGCAAAACATCCGGGAAGAATCTGAAAAATATCCGTTTAGAATTGTGGACACATCCACATTGATAATATCACCGGATTTTAAAATTACATCTTCGGAAGGAAAACCGTGACATACCTGGTCATTGACTGACGTACATACACTATAGGGATATCCCTGATAATTTAACGGTGCCGGAATACCTCCCATCCGAGTGGTCATATCATAAACGATTTTATCAATCTCCGCCGTATTCATACCCTCGTGAATATGTTCCTCAATATAGTCTAACACCGCAATGTTAATTTTACAGCTTTCCTTGATACCTGCAATCTGATCCCGGTTTTTGATAATGTTATGAGGCGGAACCGTATGTCCCTGAGATGCGATTAACGCAATTCTTTCATCAAATGCCTGATGGCAGGCTTTATATTTCTTCCCGCTCTTACACCAGCACGGGTCATTTCTACCTATTTTTACTGACATAATACTCTGCTTTCTTTTCTAAAATTAATATGGCACTTTTTATTCATCCTTGTGATGTACTGTAATGTGCCCAAAATGTACATGCTGCCAGATATCTTCCTCCACCACCACTTCGTGTGTCTCTAACAGTTTCTTGTATTTTTCCCCTTCAAAGGAATAATCCTCCATACTGTCATTGTTCATCTGGGCATATAGCGACTGGCATTTTTCTGCCAAAGCCAGTTTTCTTAAACTTTCATTTAATACTTCCTGACTGACTCCTAACCATTCCCGTTCCTGTTCCTCTAAGTCACTCCAAAAATCATACTGGGAATTGGCAAGACGCTTCTGTTCTTCCTCATCTAACTCCACTCCTTCGGCACATGCCATATCATAAAAAATCTTATCATGGATTGCCATATCTAACGCAGACTGCTTTGCAGCCTTTCCGATAAAAGTGCCGTTAGAATAGATATTCCAGTATTCACTGGTATCATCCGGATTATAAATATAAGCATCCTCTTCCACCTGCTTTTCCTCATAGGCAATATAAAATGCCATATCCCTAAGTGTAACCGGAACACCATCTACCGTAAATACCGTTTCATCTAAAGATTCCGCAAAATTCAAATACTGGGTTTTGTTTCCGGTTCTTAAGGCTATAAAAGAAACTATCACCACAACCAACAGCAACCCCGTAGAAAAGCGAAATTTCTGTTTCTTAAAGGCTTCCAAACTTTTTAGGATTGACATAATTTTGCTACCACCTGGTTGATAACACTTCCGTCTGCCTTGCCCTTCAATTCAGGCATTACATTTTTCATAATCATGCCTTTATTTTTTCCGGCAACAACATCCGCAAACTTCTCGGTGATAAATTTTTCTACTTCCTCCGCACTCATCATCTGTGGTGCATATTCCATGAAAATATCATATCTTGCCTGATACTCTTCTAACAAATCCGTTCTATCTGCCGGGCAGGTATCAATCTGCTCTTTGACAGATTTCACTTCTTTTAAAATAACACGATTGACTAATTCCTCTTTGATATCATCTCTGCATCCCTCATCAATAGCTGCTTTTTTTGCTGCAGATACCAAAGCAGAAATCGCATCCTTTCTTACTTTATCCCTTGCTTTCATTGCTGCAATCATATCTTTTTGTAACTGTTCAAACTGCATTATCGTTTCCTCCTGAATATCTCTAAAAATTTCTCTTTTGCTATCATACCACTATCGCCCGCAAATTACAAAAAATTTATCGGTAAAATCCTTCATTTAGAGTACTCTGCGCACTGCCGTTATCGTACGGTAAGTGGCACTTCCGTAACAGATGCCGCTGCTTGGCGTGGAAGCATGTACAATCCTGCCTCCGCCAATATAGATTGCCACATGTCCCGGATAACAGATAATATCTCCCGGCTGGGCATTTTCGTAACTGACTGCCTGTCCACTAGACTGTAGGGAATAAGAACTTCGCGGCAGACTGACGCCAAAATGCTGATAGACTAATGACACAAAGCCGGAACAATCCGTTCCCGCAGTCAGGCTGTTTCCACCATAAACATAAGGATTTCCGACAAAATTGCCTGCATATGCCACCACATCACTCCCACTTACTCCTGTACTATAAGAAGGATTTAAGCCTCCGGTAAGACCGCTGGTATTGTCAGTACTGCTCCCTGAATTTGTTCCCGTTGCAGCAGATGCAGTTGTTCCGGTACTCGAATTGGTATTGGCATTAGTATTGGTATTGGTATTTGTATTATTTTTCTTCTTCTTTGCTTCTTCTTCCGCTTTTGCTTTTGCCTGACGTTCCTGTTCTTTGGCAATCACGTCATTTTGCTGACGAATTGTAGCTGCATACTGATTTGCTAAGGATTTTGCATTGGAGAGTTTTTTATCAAAGTCTGCTATCTGGGCGCTTTTTTCTGTAATAACCTGATTCAGTGTCTTTTCCTGTTCCTCATAACTTAACTCCAATTCCTCCATATCGCGCATTTCCTGTTCTAACTGTGCGGTCAGGTCTTCCACCTGCTTTACTGTCTCCTGATAAGCCGTCAGGAGATTCCTATCATAATCGTACACTTCGGAGGCATATTCGACCCGGTTTAACATCTCACTTATATCCTCCGCCTCTACGATTGCGGTCAAAAAAGTACGGTCTCCATTTTCGTACATATACTGAATACGCAGTTTCATCGCCTCATACTGCTGTTTTTCTTCCATCTGGGCGACTTGCAAATCCGTCTTTGCCTGATCAATTTCAACTTCCTTATTGGCAATATCCGCCTGTAATAGCTCCATATCTGTAAGCAGCGCCATCAACTGATTATCGTATGCCTGCATTTCCCCCTGCAGACGGCTCTGCGTACTCTGAATATCCTGAATTTCCTTGTTTACCTCATCTAAATTTTCCTGTGCTTGTGCCTTTTTCTTCTGGGCATCCTTGATGGTGGAGGCTTCGACATTGCAAAAAAGCCCCACAGCCATCAATCCTGCTAAGCATAATGTTCCTATTCTTCCTTTAAAATATTTAGCATAATGTGTCTTTTTTTGCATTTTATCATCCTCACTAACGGTAATATACTATCGGCATTATACCATATCTTTCTCTAAAAGTGTGATAGTTTCCATAATTTCACAAATCCTTAAGAATTTCTGCCTACATACCGGACACCTGCTTTACAATAAGGATTTTATCCCCTGCATTCAGTTTCTCTTCTTTTAAACCGTTTGTTTCCATAATATCCCGAATGGTAGTGTGATTCTCTCTGGCTATCTTCCATAAACTGTCTCCCGCTTTGGCAATATAACCAACCAGTCCCGGACTGTTTTTTAATTTTTCCATATCAAGCGGTTCTTCCGTCACCTCTTCAATATTAGCAATCTCCTCTTCTTCAAACGCCATCAAATCTAAATGTACCACTGCCTTAATCTCGATATGCTCCTGGTCAAGCATTACCGCAGAAAGCTGCTCTAACCCTGAGGTCAGTTCGTTTCTCACGGGTTTCTTATGCTCCGGCACCTCCACAAGCTGAGAGAACGGATACATTTCTTTCATAGTACCGACAGGCATGTTGTCATCCGTGGTAATATAAAGTAATTCCACCGTGACAATTCCCTCTACAAACACACCTTCTGCCGTCAGTTCCTTTTTCTCCAACAGAACATTTCCTTCACATGCGCAAATTTGCAACACCTTCTCCTGCCCTTCGATAAGCTCCATCTGTTCCGTGATTCTGCATTTTGCATTATTTTTAATCAAAAGTTTTTCCACTGTACACATTCCCCGCACCGGCAGAACATTTTTCTTCAAAGAATATATATCTCCCAACAGTTCTAAGTTTTCTTCCTTCCAAACAGCGATTTCTAATTCCAGTGCCAATTCTAAAACTAAAATCCGCTCTTCTCCATCATAATCCGGTTTTACCTCCAGTTCCAGAGAAACAGGGGTTGTTTTCACCCGGCAGATGACCTCTTCCTCTGCAATTTCACAATCCACACCACAATCTAAGGGTACTGTAGTTTCATACCACTGCAGCCGTTCTCCTTCCTCTTCGTCACTATAAAGCACCGATACTAAGATTTCTCCCGTTACCGCAGCTTTCCCCTCCTTTAATCTGCCCTCTACATTTCGAAGCTCCATGCTTTTCCAGAGAATTTCCCTCACATTCGGCTTACTTGACGGCAATACCATCTCACTTTTCTGGCGGCAGATGTCTTTTTTAGACAGTAAAAGTCTCAATGCCTCTTTTCTCACGATGTTCTGTTCGTAATTTTCTCCTTCCTCCACACCACAGGTCAGCTCTTCGTCTACCTCTTCCTCCGCAGATGCTTTTAACACTACAACTGCCCTGACACTTAATTTTCTGGAATTAATCACACCAATCGTGATATCCTCTATCTCTCCCCTTGCTTTCACTGTCTCATACTCTAAGAGTCCATCCAAATTTAATTTTTCCTGAAAAGGAATTTCTCCCCGCAGGCAGCTGATTTTTCCGTTTTCCTGATCACTGCGGTAGAGTACCCGGAATATCAGACTTCCCTTCAGCCATACGGCACTATTTCCTGCCTTTATCTCATCAAAACGCAGTTCCCCTTTTTCCTTTAGTACCTTTACAATATCCGGACGGTAATCCGGCACATTATAATCATCATCTAATGTAATCTGGCTGACCGCCGTTCCTTTTTCCCGATTTCTATGTAATTTTACCTTTTGAAGTTCCACAAAAAAGTCCCCCATGTTCCGAATGTTTGTAACCATCTTATTCGGACATGGGGGATTTTATGACTTTAACTGTTTCTATTAACACAACTTCATGCGAATATCTCTCGTAATAATATCAGAATAACTGAATGATAATAACTGAGGTGGATTTTCTTCACGTTCATCCCTCACCAAAATGGTAAAAACGCTCGGATAAGCATTCTGGATAACCCCCTCCTGGATATCAACCTTATTGCGTCCTCTGTCAAGCTGAATTAATACTTTTCTGCCACACTGCTGATGCACAGAAGCCCGAACTTTACTGATGTCTGCCTGTTGCATTTGGTCTACCTCCTTAATCCGGCTAGTATCGTTATTATCACCGAATTTCTTTCTCACTTTAGTATAGCATTGTGTTAAATTTTTGTCAAATAAATTTCTTCATATTTAATAATATTGAAAAAATTCAATCAAAAACAACATTTTCTTCACGATAATCTGTTCTTACTACAATATAGGGAAAGCTCGGACTTTGACTGGCATTTTCCCCTTTTCTCGGTCCCACCAACTCCGTGTCAAACACGATAGCATTAGAAGTCAGGTAAAGTTCCTTGATACGAATGCTGTAGCCTCCAGTTGCCTGTTCTCCATATCCATGCACTATGTACAAATCATCATCCAGTTCATAAGTCATTTTAAAATTTGCTGCTTTTTTTTCCTCAATCTGCGTCCTCAATTCCTCCGGCAGATCCTTTTCTTCCACAATCGTGTAAGTAAGGTCACTGATTTTCGTTCCATTTGTTTCTTCAATGCTGCACCCGCAAAACAGGCAGCCTAATACCATCATCAGGATGAATGCTTCTATTTTTTTCTTCATACATACCCCCAGTTTTGGCTTCTATCTTATTTTATGATGCAATTTTCAAAAATATTCCTTTTTCCAAGGTACTTTTTTCCCCGGGATTTATGGTTGTTTTTCTAATCTTTTCCCTTTATAATAGGTATGAAAACAAAGGGGGCTGCACCCGGAAAGGATTTCGTATGATACGACTAATTCTCGCTTTATTATTTGCTGTTCTTTACTTAATTCTTGGTATTCCTGTGCTTTTTGTGGAGTGGATCATCGGAAAATTCAACAAACAGGCTGCGGACATTTCCCAACTTCGCATGGTTCAGTGGGCATTCCGTGTCATCTTATTTATCTGTGGCACAAAACTCACCGTCATTGGAGAAGAAAATGTTCCGAAAAATGAGCCGGTTCTCTATATCGGTAACCATAAAAGCTATTTTGACATTATTATTACTTATGCAAGATGCCCCAGACTTACGGGCTATGTCGCAAAAAATTCTATGGAAAAAGTTCCTCTCCTCTCCGCCTGGATGAAACGTCTTCACTGTCTGTTTATCAACCGTGAAGATGTAAAAGAAGCGCTAAAAACAATTTTGGCGGGAATTGACAACATCAAAAACGGTATCTCCATGTGCATTTTCCCGGAAGGTACCAGAAATACCACCGATGATTTGATGTTGCCTTTTAAAGAGGGAAGTTTTAAGATGGCGGAAAAAACAGGTTGTGCCATTGTTCCTATGGCAATCTTAGGTTCTGCTGACATTTTAGAAAATCATTTTCCGAAGGTAAAGGCAACTCACGTAGTATTAGAATATGGAAAACCGATTTATCCGAATGAGTTAGACAAGGAAACCAGACGAAAACTCGGAAGCTACTGTCAGGGTATCATCGCAGACATGTTAGAAAAAAATAAAGAACTATTATAGTGAATTTTCTATGAATCAAAAATCCGCCATGCTAAGTATTCTTAGCATAGCGGATTTTATTTATGTCAACTCTTTTACAATCTCCGAAAAGCCCATGAAATGCGAAGCTTTTACCAGAATGATGTCACCGGAAGCCACATAATTCTTTAACGCTTCCCCTAAGGCATCTTTCGTCTCAAAATAATGCACTCGTGTCTCCTTACAGTGAGCCTTTACTGCCTCCGCAATCTCTCTAGAAAGTTCTCCTGCACAGAATAAATCATCAATACCCTTCCCTTTAAAATACTCTCCCACAGAATAATGCAGCTTTCTTTCATCGGAACCTAATTCTCCCATGTCACCTAAGACAGCTATTTTTCTGCCCTCTGCTTTTGACAGCACATCAATGGATGCCTTCATGGAAACCGGATTGGCATTATAACAGTCATCAATAATCGTCATTCCGTTTTTATGGATAAGATTGCTTCTGCCGCCAATGGTCTGTACTGCTTCAATTCCCCGTTTCATTTCCTCAACGGTAAGACCTAACTCTCTCGCCACCGCCACTGCTGCAAGGGCATTATAGACATTATGCTCTCCTGCAATTGGGATTTCTACCGTAAACTTTGTCTCCGGAGCATTTCCATTTCGGATATGAATGGCTGCCCTTGTACCGGTAAGACCTAGCGCCTCCACCTCTGTAGCATAAATCTGCTTTGGTGCTGAGGTCTTTGGAGCCTCTCCTAAACCGTAAAATACTGCCGGTTTTCCATTTACCATTTTTTTCTCACAGAGTTTGTCATCATCTCCGTTTAACACTGCAATTCCCTCCGGTGTCAGATGTTCAAAGCTCTCCGTCTTTGCCTTTAGGATACCATCTCTGGTAATGAGATTTTCCAGATGACACAGCCCAATATTGGTGATAACACAGATATCCGGGTTTGCCATCTGCGCAAGACGGTGCATTTCTCCAAACTCAGAAATTCCCATCTCAAGCACGGCAACCTCATGCTGCTCTCTGATTTTAAAAATTGTCAGAGGCAGACCTATTTCATTATTAAAATTACCCTCGGTCTTTAAGACATTGTATTTCTGGGAAAGAACAGAGGCAATCATCTCTTTTGTACTGGTTTTCCCAACGCTCCCGGTAATCCCCACTACCTTGATATCTAAAGATTTCCGGTAATCCTCCGCTAACTTTTTCATAGCTGCTTTGGTATCCTCTACAAGAATATAAGGTCCCGTCGGATGCTCTAATACCTGCTCTGAAAGTACCGCCAATGCACCCTTTTCAAATACATCAGGAATGAACTTATGTCCGTCCACTTTCTCCCCTTTGATGGGAATAAACAAGTAATCCTTTTCTATAAGCCGGCTGTCAATGACAGCTCCCATAATCTCCTTTGTCCTGTCCGTCTCATTTCCATAATAAGTACCGCCACAAGCTGCTGCGATATGCTCTAACGTCATATTTTTCATTTAAACCCTCATTTTTCAAGAAAATATTTCTATTATCTATGCTGAGTATTTCTGTAGGGAAATCTCAATTAATTTCTCACATAACTGATTGAAGTTCATACCTATCACATTTGCTTCCTGAGGCAGCAGACTCGTCGGTGTCATACCCGGAAGGGTATTTGCCTCTAAACAGAAAATTTCGTTATTCTTATTTAACAAAAAATCCGTGCGGGAATAAGTATCTAATCCCAGCACCTCTGCTACCGCTTCTGCGTAACCCTGCATTTTTTCGGAAATATCCTTCGGTAAATCAGCCGGACAGGTTTCTACCGCACTGCCTGCCTTGTATTTGTTTTTATAATCATAAAAACCCTGCACCGGTGCAATCTCAATGACCGGAAGTGCCTTAAAATCGATGACACCGACAGAAAACTCTCTGCCCTCCACATATTCTTCGATAATAAGTTCATTTTCCCAACGAAATGCTTCATCTAAGGCAGCCTTAAATTCTTCATTGGTGTGGGCGATGGAAACGCCGATACTAGAACCGCCGCAACACGGTTTTACCACGCAGGGAAGGGATACTCCAAGAGCGGCCACGTCATCCATACGATTCTCTTTTTTCATTGACGCACCCTTCGGGCATGGGATTCCATGATGTAAAAAAAGATTTTTTGCCATACCTTTATTCATGGCAAGGGCACTGCCTAAATATCCGGTTCCGGTATATTTGATGCCAAAAAGATCAAACGCTGCCTGTATCTTTCCGTTTTCTCCATTCTCCCCATGCAATGCCATAAACACAATATCTGCCATCCGGCACAATTCAATCACATTTGGCCCGAAGAAATTGTCGGATTTATCCTTACGGGATGCCTTTACCTTTGCCAAATCCGGCGCCACCTCAGGAATTCCTTCCACCTTCACGCTGACTTCCTCACTGCGCTCAAAAATCCCTGTCAAATCCTCTTTTTTGTCACTGTATCCCATAAATACATCCAGTAAAATTACCTGATGTCCATTCTCTCTCAATGCCTTTGCCACCATGTCTCCTGTCTTAAAAGAGACATCTCTCTCAGTGCTTAATCCACCTGCCAAAACGACTATCTTCATGATAAAATCTCCTTAATTATCTTAAGAATTACAGGGACTTCCCTGCATTCTTCTTACTCTGCTTTATAGTATACCTTTTTCTATGCGGTGGCAAGGGAAAGAATGCGTTTTTTATTCTTTTTCCATACAGGGAATCTCCTCTGCTAACTGCAACAGCCAGACAAAAACCTGTCTCGCCATCAGGTCATGTTCTCTTATCATACTGCCGTACAGATAAATCCACGGTTCCACCTCTTCCCGCCGTTTCTGCTGCACGATATTCTGCAAAATCCGGTATAGCAGTTCTAACCGTTCCCTGTCATACCATCTGGCGGTACAGACACTCCGCCACAACAATGGGTCTCTCCAGACCAGCTCCACTAACAAATCCAGACTTTCGTCTGTAGTTTTTTTCTTTTGTTCACGTTTCATATACATACCTTTCTGCAATCTTTTTCCCAATTTTGCTACTATTGTAATATCATGTCGATATCATAGCTCTTTTCACGACACTTGTATATTCTCTTTGCGCGCATTTATGGAAAATAATTTCTTATGATGCAAGAACCACGGATATTCTCACACATTGTTTCAGTAAGGTCTTTCTAAAAAAAGTGGCTACACCATTCTCAGTGTAACCACTTTCCTCTTCTCTTAATATTCCGGTTCAATCAAACCGTAAGTATTTCCTTTTCTCTTATAAACTACGTTAACTTCCTCCGTCTCTGCATTGATAAATACGAAGAAGTCATGTCCTAACAATTCCATCTGCACGCAAGCATCTTCCGGATACATCGGCTTCATATCGAATTTCTTGCTGCGGATAATCTTAATTTCTTCATCCTCTTCGGATGCTGCATCCAAAAATTCCTGTTTGAACACGGATGCCACATTCTGCTGCTTGGTAACCAGTTTCGTCCGGTACTTTTTCAGCTGGCGCTCAATCACTTCCTCTACCAGGTCGATGGAAACATACATATCATTGCTCACCTGTTCGGAGCGAATATAATTTCCCTTCATCGGAATGGTAACTTCCACTTTCTGGCGTTCCTTCTCCACACTGAGTGTCACATAGACGTCTGTATCGGGAGTAAAGTACTTCTCAAGCTTGTTTAACTTGTCCTCCACTGCCGCTTTCAATCCGTCTGTCAGTTCAATGTTTCTTCCTGTAATCTTAATTCTCATGCTGCCCAACCCCTTTGCCGTTTATTTGATACAAGATTTATATCATGTGTTTATTATACCATATTTGAAAAATATATCAAGAAAATATAGTTTTTTTACACTTTTTTTCAGAATATTCCACAAATCGGTGTAAAGGTCTTGTAAACTGGGTAAAAACTGTGTAATCAAAAAAATTTCTATGCTTCTCAGCCTAAGGTCAGATTTAGATATCCCTGCTTTGTCCCCGGTTCCTTCTTTTCATTTTCCGGCATCCATATCATTCCGGGATGAGATTTTATTTCAAAACATTTTGCTCCATTCTCCTCTAACAGTCTCGGAAGCAATTCCATTAATCTCTCGCCGGAAAGTGTCGTTTCTTCTATCACAAGACAGTCTTTCTCCATGCGGTACATCAGAACGGATTTATCCTTCAATTCCCGCTCTAAACACACCAGAAGTGTTTTCCCTCCGCAATAGGTGTTTTCCTCTATCGCATAGCTCACAGCATCCGGTGCCCAGCGTACAAATCCCTCCTGCATAAAATGTGCATCCCGGATTTTTGCATATTCTTCCCCTGTAATCTGTTCCGACAAATCATAATCGTCTGCCGCCTCTCCGTTTACAGATAATTCCATCGCCCGGATATCATCTGCAGTCTCTTTTGACTCTGCAAAAGCCCGCTTAAAACCTAATTTTTCATAATAAGAGATAAGCCCTTCCTCCGCCGGAGATAAAATCAAAGGTTCCCTATAATGCTTTTTAGCAAATTCTAATATCTTTGCAGCGTAGCCGTTCCCTCTGTATTCCGGCAGCGTTGCCACTGCATACACATAGCGGGATGGAATATTTTCTTCCCCACTGCAATACTCCACCGGCAGGAAACTCGCCATAGAAACTACTTTATCCCCCAGATAATAAAGGAGCATCGTCTCCTCTGTCATCCGGTTCTGAATGAAAAAGTCAATATATTCTTCCTCATCACCAAAGCTGCTCTGCCAGATTGTCTGAATATCCTCCCGGTTTTTTTCCGGATCGGCAAACACAATATTGCTCTCTTCTGCCACATATTTTTTCAACAGAATTTCCGGATAATAAGATAGTTTTGCCTTTCGAAGCCCCGGATCCCCGGTGTCCTCCTCACGGTTGATATAAGTATATTCCTGACAAGCATGAATGACAAACTGCTGGTTTATCATGGGATAGGCACCTTGCATTTCGGGGTAAGCCTTCTCGAAATGTACCACAAAAGTGTCAGAATTTAAGGGTTCTCCCATCGTGAATGCCACAATTTCCCCTTTTTTACGAAGTACTCCGCCGACAAGTCCTAACTCTTCTCTATGATCAAATGCCTCATGGAGCACTGCTATCTCCTGCTCCATCTCTTTATTCCATTTTTCCGAGCGCATTCCAATCCATGTGTAAGTCATTTTGCGGCATTCTTCCACATTTTCCGCTGTCATAGGTTCGTAAGACCAGTCGTCCCCATCCTTAAATCTTGCAATATGATTCCTTTTCCCGTGCAGCTTTTTCCCAGCCAGCGTAGCCAGCTTTTCCCTGGAATAGATATAATCATAATCATCTCTGTCTCCCCATACAAGAAATTTGCCGGGGAACCATTCTTCCAGTTGCTTTTTGTCCCTCTCGCTTAAGGGACACATCGTAAGCGTCCGATTTTCTTTGTGACAAAGAAAAAGCAGCTTTTCAATCACTGCTTTTTTATCTCCTGCCCCGATAGGATAGGAATATGCCCTGTCTTCGCCATATAAATAGCGAATCACACCACATCCCTCTATACGTGCAACCTCAGCCTCGAATACTCCCCGCCAGATAAAATTATTAGCAAAGGTATATTCGCAGGCGTTTCTGTTGTCTTCTGCATATAAAGCGTCCATCCACGCCTTATCTTCTATTGTTATTTGATGAAATTCTAATTCCTTCATTTTCATGTTCTTCTACAAGTCCTTAAAAACAAGCTATCGGTTTCTTTTTTAGCTTCTGCCCTTTTTCCTATTTTATTCCTGTCTTCTAAATAGTCTCATTCCTAGTTCTGCATTAAGAACTTAATAATTTTTTCTGCATCTTCCGGCTCATAAGCCACCAGTTCCAACTCTGGAATCTCTGCATCCATTTTAAGAATCGTTGCAAGTGAAACATACTGACAGAGTTTTGATTTTAAGTTCAAGCGGTCTCCCTCTCCGGTAATCAATTCTACTTTCCCATCACAGGAATCAATCACCTTAAAAAATCCATCAATATCCGTGATATTTCTAATCTTCATAAATATCGCTCCTTTCTTCCTTGCGTATACCTATATATTAATACGGATGCGAGGGAATTGCAAATCTCTTTTGCGCTATGGAAAATGGAAAATTTTTGCAAAAACTTTTTTATAGACGTTTTTTTATTCTAAGTCTATAATAGAAGAAGATGGAGAGGATTTTTATGAGAATAGGGATTATGTCTGATACTCACGGTATTGTCCGTGAGAGTTGGCATGGGTATTTTAAAGACTGCGACTACCTGATTCATGCAGGAGATGTCGACAACCGTGCTTCGTATGACAAACTAAAAAGTTTCGGTATTCCACTATATATCGTGCGTGGAAACAACGATTATGGAGACTGGGCAAGGTTTCTTCCTGAAACACTTCAGGTTCCTATCTGTGGGAAAATTTTTTATATTGTTCACAAAGAATCACGTCTTCCGATGGATTTATCCGAGGCGGATTTTGTTATTTTGGGACACACCCATCATTACACCTGTTTTGAACGCCGGGGAAAGGTTTATATAAATCCCGGCAGTGCCGGTGAAGGACGTGGCGAACCGGAAGGATTTGTTATTCTAGAACTAACCGAAAACCGTCACACAATAGAACACATTCTTTTATCCTAACGAAAGAGACTTCGCTTCCTATTCTTGAAGCAAAGTCTCTTTCATTATTCCTATCCAATCAATTCCTGCTCATAAAATAGATTTTCCACAATCGTTTTATACTCTGTAATATGCTGGGCTTTTTTGATTTTCTTTACATATTTTTCCGGATTGGTAAAGCTGTTTGCCAGATAAAACCAAAGATCTTTCATTTTAAAAAGTGTATTTCTATCCCCCGACATCACTGCTAAATATCCCTCTAGTACATCATCGCAAAAAGTCTTTAACTTTTCCTTCGTCATTTTTTTGTCTCCGGTAATCACCCCTATCAGCCCCGGATTCATCAGAATGCCTCTGCCTAGCATGACACGATCCACTTTTTGCTTCCCGGTTCCGGCATTCTCTCTGAAACCTCCGTTCTCCTCCGACGGTTTTATTTCCGTCTCTAAGTACTGCAAGAATTTATCGTAGGACTCCTTCGAATGAATGTCTCCGTTGTAGCAGAGCACATGACGGCTATTTACTACCGCTTCCCGAAATGCCTCCATATGAGGTGCGTTTTTATAAAACTCCTTCTGTACTCTCGGATGGATGATAAGCTCCTCTAAGGGGTACTTCTCATAAATGGCAAGAAGCCTGCTCCATTCTTCCGTACTTTCCACTCCAATTCTGGTTTTGATGGAAATACTTAACGGACATTTCGAAAATATCTCCTCTAAAAACCGGTCTAACTCATCCGGCACAGCTAAAAATCCGGCTCCCCTGTGTTTTGTCACAACCGTACCTGACGGGCATCCTAAGTTCAGATTGACGGTTTGATAGCCGTACTGCTCTAACTCCCTTGCAATCTCGCAAAAATCCTCCGCACGATTCGTCAAAATCTGCGGCACAACGTGCATTCCTAAGTTATGTTCCGGTGCAATATCATTGATTTCTTTATAGTTCATCTTTTTGTTAGTGATAAAAGGCGTCACATACTTGTCCACATCACCAAAATTTTTGTGATAGGCATTTCGAAACACATATCCGGTAAGTCCTTCCATAGGCGCCATATAAAACTGCACGTCTGTTTCCTCTCTTTTCTCTTTTGGTTTTATTCTAGTTTCTCCCACTGGGCATACAGGGTAACAACCGCCCCCTTTGTTGTGCTTAAGTTCTGCACCTGTGCTAAATCTCCATAGAAGGTATTGCTTCCGTCCGGTGCTAAACTCCAACCGATAAACTGATAACCTTCTCTCACAAAACCATTAGCAGGCAGGGTATAAGCCTTCCCATATTCACAGCCTAAAGACGTCATTGTACCACCGGTTGCTCCGTTTCCGTCAAACTGAACGGTATAGGTGTTCACCTTCCATTTTGCATAGAGTTTATAATTTTTTCTGGTACCTTTTTTTATCTGGGTAATCTTATTTTTAAACGATGCCTCCGTATACCATCCAGCAAACGTATATCCTTCCCTCTCCGGGGATTTTAACTTAAAGGTCTTGGCATCCGCATAATAAACGGTTGGATTTTCCTCTAACATGATACCACCGTTTAACTCATACTTAATGCTATATGACTTCTTTTCCCACTGGGCATAGAGTGTAATCGTTTTGTTCTTTTGGGAAGTAAGATTTTTTACCTGCGCCTTATTGGCATAGGATTTGCCACTTCCATCCGCTTTCGTGTTCCAACCGGTAAACACATAATCGGTTCGTTTGAATTTATTTGCTGCCAAAGTATATTTTGTTCCGTACTTACAGGTCTTCACATTGCTCATGGAACCGCTGGTGGCTCCGTTTCCTTTATACTGGATTTTATACTGATTCACGCTCCATTTTGCATAAAGGGTAATGTTTCCGGTGATTCCTTTTGTAATCTGAGTCACTTTTGTTTTAAATTTTTTCTCTTTATACCATCCTTCAAAGGTATATCCTGTTCTGGTAGGATTTTCTAACTTGAAGGTTTTGGTATCAACCGCATAAGTTTCTCTCGCCTCGTCGGATAGTTTTCCTCCGTTTAATCGGTAGTCAATCTCATATACCTGTTTTTTCCACTGGGCATACAGGGTAATCACTGCCCCATCCTTCTCAGAAAGATTTTCTATCTCTTCTTTGTTGGCATAAGAGGTTCCTTTTCCATTTGCCTTTGTATTCCAGCCAGTGAATTTGTACCCAGTTCTTTTAAACTTATTGGCACTTAATTTATATGTACTGTCATACTCGCAGCTCATATCGGAAATAGAACCACTGCCTGCCTTATTTCCCATGAAACGAATGGTATACTTGTTCGCTTTCCATTTTGCATAAAGTTTCAGATTCCCTTTCGAGCCCTTCGGTATGCTAGTAATCTTATTTGTCATACTGCTGTCTTTATACCAACCCTGGAAAGTATACCCTGTTTTTACCGGATCTTTTAACGTGATGGTTTTAGATGTCTCCTTATAGCTGTCCGGATTTGCCGCATTATTCGTCCCCTCATAAAGATAGTAGGTAATACTGTATTCCGTCTCCGTACCATCTCCATCGCTGTCACCACTGTATTTCGGCCAATAGGTGTCTCTTGCTAATTTAGCACGCCACTCAAAATAGGCACTGGCGCAACGTTCAAAATAACGCGCCCAGTTATATCCGGCAGTGTAAGCACCGTCAGCCGTATTTTCCACATTTTTCACTTTGGAAAATGCACTTGCTTCACTATGCTCCAACTCATATTTCAAATAATTTAACTGACCCTCTAAGGTCTTATAGTCATAACCATTCTGGCTGCAATAACTTTTCAACGCATCAAACCGCACACCGTTCCACTGACAAATACCGTAACTTGTTTTGTTATTGGTATCCAAAACGCTGGCCGTAGGATTGAATGAAGACTCACACTGGATATTTGCTAACACACCACAGGCTGCCGCCGTGTTAAGTCCCAAATCATTTTTTAAAAACTGATAGATGGTCTTTTCGTTTTCGGTGGTAGGCGCCATCTTTAAATTACCGTTTCCGTATGCCCGGCTCAAAAAAACTCCGATATAAGGAATATTTTTTTCTGCCTCGCGGCTTAAGGTATAACGGCTTTCATCCCACACCGGGTCAAATTCATAGGAATAATAATGGGTATTCTCATAATCTCCCACACACTTCCATGTGACCGGAATAGTTACGGGCTTGTCATATCCCTTTAAATAAACCTCTAAAGAAGATGGCATCCTCGCTGTCAGAAGTTCTACAGATACCTTTCCTCCAACCCTGATTACTGCTGCATTCTCCGGCAGTTCTGCAAATCCGGTAATCTCACCAACTACCTCCGTGACAGTTTCTATCGTCTGCGGCTGTGCGGCAGAGACTATCTGTCCTGCCGGAATGGCGCCTGCTAATACAGTTACAGCTAACGCCCCCGCCAAAAGGCGGGTTCGTATTTTTTTTATTAATTTACTCATCTTTCACTTTCCTCAAATTCCTTAGTACGCCTTATACCGGTTACTGATGCTGACGTTTCCGCTGACACCACTTACCGTTCCGCTGCTGGTATATCTCCACATCACAACATTTCCCGTACCCTGATATCCGTGCCCTAAATTCTCAGCACGGCAGTTGTAAATCCAGAGGTTGATTCCTGCAAGCTGGCTGGTATCTAAGTATTTGTCCGGATAATCTGTCAGGAATTTCTTATTGATACCTAAAATAAACTGATAGCCTTTTCCCGCATTTAAAATCTCACTGCGGAAAGCATTGACAAATTCTACACGCTCCGTCTTAGTTACATTATTATACAGTAAGGACATATCCTCTAAATCGTATACTACCGGATAATCTAACGCCTCTCCGTTTAAGATACTAAGTACCTTCTTTGCTTCGTTTGTAGCAGCCGTCTTTGTCTGCGCCTTTGAATAACAGTAAACGCCGACCTTTAATCCTGCTGCCTTTGCATTTTTGAGGTTAGTCTTAAAGTTCTTATCCTCGGTGGTTCCGCTGCTGACACGAAGCATGACATACTCATATCCGGCAGAATGGATTGCATTGAAGTCTACTGTACCATTATCGCTGGAAATTTCGATGCCCTTATTTTCTGTACCTAACTTATCTTTAACCGTTACCGTCACTTTCTTTGTCATATTGTTGGCAGTAGCATTGACGGTCGTTGTTCCTTCTTTCTGTGCATAGATAGTTCCGTCCGAACTTACTATGGCAATCTTAGGGTTATCGGAAGACCATGCTACATAACCGGAAGGTTTGACCGTGGCAGTAATCTTGATACTGGTTCCCGTTTTCATGGTAACACTACTAGTGCTCAGTTCTAAGGAAGCAGCGGTGACTGCTACCGGTCCTGCAAACTCACTTTCCATATTGTCACGGACTGCCTTTACTTTGTAATAGTAGGTCTTTCCCACAGTAACACTGGTATCTACAAAGGAATTGGTATTGCAAAGCTCCGTTGCTACCTTATATGTACCGTCCACCGCTGTACTTCTTACAATTGTATAGGTCTGTGCTCCGGAAACCGATTTCCATGTCAGCTTAATCTGACTGTTGTCAATGGCTGCGCCAGCTAATTCTGTCGGTGTTCCAAGAACCGGCGTTGCTGCTTTCACATCGGAGTATGCCCCATATATCTTTTTGCCGTCCTTATTTACAAAAGCACGGACTTTATAGTAATATGTCTGTCCTGTGGTAAGTTTCGTGCTGTCGTAAGATAATGTTGTAGCTGAATTTATGGTCTTTATGGATTTATATGTACCATCTGCCGTTGTGGAACGTTTAATCTGGTATCCGCTGCATCCCGTTACCTGTTTCCATGAAATCCGGACAGTCTGATAATCTGCGGATGCTGCCTCAACCGTCGGTGCTGCCGGCACTACCTGTTTGGAAACAACAGCCGAATCGGCACTGTATACCGTTTTCCCATTGGATTTATAAAATGCACGAATCTTATAGTAATAGGTATTTCCTGTAACAAGCCCCTTATCGGTATAGCTCGCAGTTTTTCCACTGTTTATGGTTTTAACCTTCTTATAAGTACCCTTCTCGGTACTGCTGCGGTAAATCGCATAACCATCCACATAACTGCCGGAAGAAATTTTTACCTTTTTCCATGTCAGTTTCAGGCTCTCAGAACCTGCGGAGGTTACCGTCAGACTCGGTGCTGCCGGTGCTGCGTTCACTGCCTTTATTGCAGAATATTTCGATTTCATCACTGTACCGTCTGCTAACGTTCTGGTACACATAATTTTGTAATAATATTTTTTCCCAAAGGAAACACTGCTGTCCTCAAAAGAATATTCAGACACACCGTTCTTTCTTGCAACAGAACCTATGGAACTGTAGCTTCCCTTCTTAGAGGATGCACGGTAAATGACATAAGTATCCTCCCCTGCATCTGCGGTCGCTTTCCAGGTAAGTTTAATACTTCCGTTGGCATCTGACTCCGCTTTTTCGATGGTAACAGCAAGCAGCTTCGGTGTTGCCGTAAGAAGGTTAGAATCTAATCCAAGCACCGTTTTCCCGCCGGAAGTTTTTACATAAGGAACTACCTTAAAGGTATATTTTTCTCTCGGGACCAGATTTTTTACGGTATAGGAAGTCGTTGTGTTTTTACAGCTCTTAATCTTTTTACTCTGTCCGTTTTCCACACGATAAATGTTATAACCGCTGTTTTTAGATGGCAGCGTTACTTTTGACCAGGTCAGCTTAATGGCAGTTGCACCTGCTGCTTCACTTTTTACCGTAGTTGCCGGAGCAACTGCACTTACCTCTTTTATCTCGGAATACAGACCATTTACCTTTTTCCCGCTGATGGTGGTATATGCACATACTTTATAATAATAGGTCTGACCAACAGACAATTTCTTATCTGTATATGTTCGTGCAGAACTAGCTTTAATGGTAGCAACGGTTTTATATTTTCCGTTTAAGCTAGTAGCACGTAATACTTTATATCCATCCGCACTGCTTACTTTTTCCCAGTCAATGGTGATACTGTTATAGGATGTATTAGTTACGGTTACCCCGGATGGTGCAGCAATTGTAGGAGTCACGGTTGTTTCGTTCGAATAATTTCCCCAGACTTTTCCGCTACCCGTATTGCAGTATGCCCGAATCTGATAAACATACTTTGTCCCTGTCGTAAGGCTCTTGTCTGTGTAACTTGTCTTAGAGCCGCCCTCTACGGTTTTGATATTTTTAAACTCATCCTGTCCGCTTACTTTACGGTAAATTGCATAACCGTCCGCACCGCTGACTTTCTCCCATGTCAGTTTTACGGATTTTGCTCCTTTTACCTCGGATTTTAACGTGGTGGACGCAGGCATCGGCTTTGCGGTAAGTGCATCGGAAGCCTCACCGTAAACTTTACTGCCGTTCACTGTCCGGTAAGCATTTACTTTATAGCTGTATGTCGTTCCTGCAGACACTGTCGTATCCGTATATTTTAATTCACCTGCTCCCACACTGCCTAATTCTGCAAAGTTTGTGGAAGCACCTACAGCACGGTATACCGTATAACCCTCTGCCCCGTCTAAGGCATTCCAACTAAAAACGACGCTGTTATAATCATTTGCCACTGCACTTGCTGCCGTTACTTTTCCTAAAGACGGTGCCACCGTAATCTGAGCAAAATTTTTAGACTCTGCATACTTTGTGGTTCCTGCTTCGTCCTGATATTTAATATATGCTTTGATACGATATGTATATTTGTTTCCAATAGCTACAGAACTGCTGTCCTTATAGGAAGTAACACTCCCTCCGTCCACATGGGCGATTTCCTTAAACTCTGCATCGCTCTCTGCCTTGCGATAAATGGTATATCCGGCCGCATCCTTTACTGCTCCCCATGACATTTCTGCATAGTCATAGGAACTGCCGGTGAGCATGGCGCTTGCCGGTGCTGCCGGTGCAACTGCAATATAATATTCTGTATATAGTTCAGTGCCTTTTATCTGAAGTTTCAGAGCAGTCAATCCTGCTTTTTCACCTTTGACCTTGTTATTTACCGTATCTAAGGTGATAATTCCAAGTCCGTCTGCCGTCCACTCAGCGACTGCCTCCGTTCCCGTGGCATTCGGGTCTGTATACTGAATGGTGTACTCCGGCAGAGCAATTTCTTCCCCAATGGAAATCTCCTGATATTTTGAGGTAACATTTAAAGAAACTCCGCTTGGAACTTTCTCTGCTTTCATTTCTGTATCTTCCGCAGGTTCCTCCGTTGTTTCATCTACTTTCTCAGTCTCATCTTCCGTAGAACTTTCTGTCGTTTCAGTTTCCCCGGAAACGATTTCTGTTGACGGAGCAACAGTCTCTGTCGGACTTTCCGTACTTTTCTCTGTCGTAATTTCTTCACTTTCGGTTTCCGTCTCTTCCTCCTGTGCTTCTGACACAAGTTCCGTTGACGTCATTGCCGCATAACTGATATTGTCGGAACATAAAACCATCGCACCCGCTAACGTAAAGCAGATGCCGCGTTTTATCCATTCCAGTTTCTTTTTCATCATAACGCTTTCCCTCCCATTTTTATGATGCCAAATTTATTATATACAATCTTCGGACAAGCCATGTCACCCGAAGCGTATCATATCTAGGAGCATTGTAACACAAAAAAAAAATTTGTTCATAGAATCTCTGTCATTTTAAACAAATTTTAAGATTCTAGAACAAATTTTTGCTATTTTCTTAATTTAATTACGCCTTACACCGCTCTAACAACTCTTCCCATCTTCTGTCAGTTTCCTTCTGGAATGCTTCTAAAAGATGCTCATTGCCCGGTTTAAAGAGGTGTTTGAAACATCCCTGTTTCCGCAGGAAATCCTCTAACGGCAGCTTATTTTTCGGTTTGTAGCTTAAAATCCATTTGCCCTCCACGACCTCAAACAACGGCCAGTAGCATGTCTCCACCGCCAATTTACAAAGTTCAACAATTTCCGGTGCCTCATATTTCCGATAAAGGTGGTCTGTGCCACATAAGGAATATTGTGGGCTGCAATAATTGCTGCTAAATCTTTTCTTGCCTGCGGTTTTCCGTCAGAAACCTTGCCGCTTGGTGTAGTAGTAGTATCCGCATACATCGGCGTTGCAGAGGAACGCTGTACACCGGTATTCATATAAGCGCCGTTATCATAGCAGACATACACCATATCGTGGCCACGCTCCATAGCGCCGGATAATGACTGTAAACCGATATCATAAGTTCCGCAGACAGTGTGCCCGCTCTCTACCGGAATAAATTCGGTCGTTATCTCTCCGTTTGCAATCATGTTTGCCACAAACTGCGGTATCTCTGTAGAAGGGGTAATCGGAA
>JAQXGQ010000167.1 GCA_029006795.1 Clostridiales bacterium
GAAAGAAAAACTTACTCTTCTAATTGCCAAATATGTTTATCACGCCTGAAATGCAGGCAGACTCCAACTCCCACAAAGGCAATGACCGCTTCCATTCCTGCAAGCCCTAAAACAGCTGTTGCAATAACTGGGGTTATCGCAGTCATGTTGAAATCACAATCAGAATGTCCGAGAAGTTCTACACCAAAATTAATTTTGCAAAAAAAATTTCATCAGTTCAAAACAATTTACAGCTTGTTAAGCCTGACACGAAAGAATATAACCGGAAGCTAAACTCACAAAAAAGGAGATATGCTCTGCTCCTTTACGCATTGCATATCTCCCTTTTCATTTATTCATAATGCTTCTTCGCTTTGCGGTTATGTGCCGCTTCCGCTGCTGCTTCATGGTCTGCCATAGTTACCTTAGTGGCTACCTTTTTCTTTTTTAATGGATGTTTTGGATTTTTATCCATAATAATCGCTTCCTCTCTCAATTAGCCTTCAATGGCAATATACTTATTATCTTCTACGGCTGGTTTCTCTTCTTTCTTTGGCACAAATAATTTCAAAATTCCATGTTTAAATTCTGCCTTTATTTCATCCTGAGTAACCTCACTACCTACATAAAAACTTCTTGCACAGGTTCCGGCATAACGTTCTCTCCGAATATATTTTCCGGTATCTTTGTCCTGCTCATCCTTATCTAAGCCTTTGGCTGCCTCAATGGTGAGATATCCATCCTCTAAGGCAACTTTTACTTCATCTTTCTTGAAGCCCGGAAGATCGACTACCATCTCATATCCATCCTTCTTTTCTTTGATATCAGTTTTCATCAGGTTTCCGGCACGTCTTCCGTAGAGTTTTCTT
Source organism: Clostridiales bacterium (assembly GCA_029006795.1). Taxonomy (GTDB): domain Bacteria; phylum Bacillota; class Clostridia; order Lachnospirales; family Lachnospiraceae; genus Roseburia. Next base: position 849 of record JAQXGQ010000167.1, read on the forward strand.
TCAAGTTTCCTCTCTTCTTTGTCATCATAAAACGGAAGGTCAAACAAATCATCAAATAAATCTTCTCCAAAAATACTAGGCATTAACATAAGTCATCTCTCCTTTTCTAAATACATATGCTTGTTTACCTTGTTTCTTTGGAACTGGGATGTTTGGGGAACTTTTTATTCCCTTTCCTTTGTTCTGACTACGTTATACCACCTATTATTAGCACTGTCAATAGGTGAGTGCTAATTTCACAAAAAGTTCACATACACACTCTACTCCAACCCTTTTTTCTGGTACGCAATCACAAACAAAACAACTGCTGCCAGAAGATTTACCATTATAATTCCTGCCGTCTGTGCTTCCACCTGAATATGTTCCATCTGATTTATCAGCAAGTGTATCTGTCCGGTATAAGTATATTTTGCCACTTTTGCAATTCCTTCATTAAACATAGACAGCATCGGAAGAAACGCAAAAACCAGCATTACCGGAACCGTGAGGGAGGTTGCCATCATCTGTGTTCTGCTCCAAGTGCCAATCAGCGCTCCCACCAATAGAGATATCAGATTTCCAGCAGCCATGATTAGCATGAAACACATAAACTGTTTTCCCTCATATCCGCCGGCTGCCCCAATAACGACAGAACCTATCATGCAGATGCCCCAGATATAAATCCCCGTTCCTAAAAGATACTCCATCGGTTTTACATTAGACATTAAAAGTACCCGCAGCGTATTTTTTTCTTTTTCTTCCGAAATGACTGCCGCCATTGCAGTAAGAGGTGCCATGCCAAGATACATGGTTGCAAACAGATTTGCGAAATAATGCTCCGGCATTCCCTTTATTTCAATCGCCATTTCCATAATGATTGTTATCACCGGAAACATCATAAACTGTATCAGTATCTCTTTATTTTTCAATGTATCCTTTATCTGTTTCCATAAAATAGCATTTACATGTTTCATGTTTATTCTAACCCCCTTCCCGTCAATTCCATAAACACAGTTTCTAAATTTGGTTCTGTGGAATGGATTGTCTCCAATTTTCCCTCTTTCACATAGGACATGATTTTTTCTGCTCCATTCACATCATGGGACAACACCATATCTTCTCCTCCGTAGAGATGTACCATAATCTTTTTCTGATGATTGTATCTTCGGCATATCTCCCCGGGATTTCCATACTCCACTATCTTACCTTCATTAAGCAATGCAATATTGTCGCACAATTTCTCTGCTTCCGCCATATTGTGCGTTGTAAGAAAAATAGTCGTTCCCTTTTTCCTTTCCTCTTCCATGAGACGGTGTATTTCTGCTGTCGTTGCAGGGTCTAATCCGCTGGTGGGCTCATCTAAAAAAAGCAGTTCCGGTTCTCCTAAAAGAACTCGCGCTAACAGCAATCTGCTTCTCATGCCCTTCGACAAATTAGCCGCCACCGTTTTCTTTGCGTCCTGTAATCCTACCTTTTTTAAGACCTCTTCTATTTTGCCTGTAGAAATTCCCAACAGCTTCGTATAAAATTTTAAATTATCGTAGCAGCTCAGTCTCTCATATAGTCCAAAACTGTCCATCATAATTCCAATTTTCCTGCAAAAATCCTTACTTAAACATGTGGAAGGTTTTCCGAATACCTCTACGTTTCCTGCCGTCTGCTGTAGCTGACCCGTCATAATTTTTATCAGCGTGGTTTTTCCGGCACCCGATGGCCCAAGCAACCCAAAAATCTCCCCCTGCTCTATTTTAAAATCCACATTTGTAAGCACCGTTTTTTCACCAAAACTCTGCTTTATTTCTCTTACATTTACCACCGTCTTCATTATTCGTTTTCCCCTTCCTTCAACCTTTCTAGTGCTTCCTGCATCTTTCTGTTTTCACTCTTCTCCTTTAACACGGAAAGCGCCACGCTTACCCCCGCACAAATGCCAAAACATACAAAAAACATTACCCACGGTTGCCACATCATAACTGGAAACCAATCAAACCGAAAGATAAAAAACGCAATTACTGCAATAACCGACAAAAACATGGCTGCAATTCTCCATACCATACTTAATTTTTTTATCAGATAATCTGTAAAAAACAAGGCTTGCAATAGAGTGACGATTACTGCTATTGCAAAAAACTGCATCATGGTAGATAGACTTAATCCATGATTTCCATATGCAAACATCGTAGATAGTTCTTCTGCGCTTTCTCCAAATAAAAAACTAAAAATATTCAGACACAAAATCGAAAATCCAAAGACTTTGAACGTCTGTCCGACATAATCAAATATCGTTTCCTTTTTTCTCATTTAAATAACCCCCAATCTTCTTTTTATCTCATCCGCATACTGTCTCGAAACCATAATTTGTTCTCCACTCTCTAAGGTAAGACGGAGTTTTCTATCCACGTCACTTTTCAAAGATTTAATATACCGCAGGTGTACCAGACATGATTTGCTCACACGGAAAAATCCGCATGCCATCAGACGCTCCTCCATCTCGTATAATTTCAGCTTTGATTCGTAATAAGAATCTTTTGTATAGACGAAAGTCTTCCGCTCCATCGCTTCAATATATATGATTTTCGCAACATCCAGAATATAGGTTTCCTCCCCTTTCGTCACCATGAGCTGTTGATTCAAAATCCGAAGTGTCGCTAATATTTCCTCTATCTCCGGGGTCAGCTGACTGCAGGATATCACTATTTCCGTATCTTTTTTTTCCGCATCTACATTGATTGATATTTTCAAATTCCTTCCCTCCCTCTCCTGTAACTTACCATT
>JAQXGQ010000168.1 GCA_029006795.1 Clostridiales bacterium
CGTTCATACTGTCACCAATCTGTGCGTTGGTAACATAGGGCAAAACTTCTTCGACTCTGTCCTCCTGTTTGTCAATTGCCATCACTTCGTGATTCAGTTCATGAAGTTTCATGGCAATATGTTTTCCGAATCTTCCCAATCCCACCAGTAAAATTGACTTCATCACAATTCCATCCTTTCTCTCTAACCAACTGTAATTTTTTCTTTTGGAAACTTTGATATATTTCTTTCTTTATCTGAGAATGCCGCAAACACTAATGTAAGACCACCTACTCTTCCAAAAAACATAAGTATAATTAATATCAGTCTTGATATAATTCCTAATCCGGGTGTAATGCCTAATGACAGGCCTACCGTGCCAATGGCAGAAGCTGTTTCAAACAGACATGTTTGTATTGGAAGATGTTCAACACAGCTGATTATGATTCCTCCAGTTAAAAATAAAGTAAGGTACATCAGCAGAATCGTGGCCGCATATTTTATTGTCCCTCCATCTATTCTTCTTCCAAAACACTCCGTATCTTCTTTTCTTTTAAATACTGCAAACACTGTCATAAACAGAACTGCAACAGTCGTTGTCTTCATACCTCCTGCTGTGGAACCCGGGGAACCTCCAATTAACATTAAAATAATCATAACTGTCTGTCCTGCTTCACTAAACATTGTTAAATCTATCGTATTAAAACCTGCGGTTCTGGGTGTGACTGCCTGAAACAAAGATGATAAAAGTTTTTCTCCCAGCGGCATATCCTTCCATACCTGCCTCCTGAACTCCAAAAAAAAGAAAAATAAAAAAGGTAAAATAATTAAAATAGCAGCCATTACCAGTATAATTTTGCTCTGCAAGCGATATTTTTTTATATGCATTCCCTTGCATCTGATATCATCCCACGTAAGGAAACCAATACCGCCTACGATAATCAGTCCGATAACAACTACATTTATCAAGCCGTTTCCTGCATAGCCGGTTAAGGAAGAAAATTGTCCTGTGCTTCCCATCAAATCAAAACCTGCGTTGCAAAACGCTGATATGGAATGAAACAGGGAGTACCATATTCCTTTCACAATGCCAAAATCCTTCCAAAAAACCGGCAGCATAAGAAAGGCGCCTACCAGTTCAATCAAAATTGTAGCTTTTAAAATAAAGCCTGTCAGTCTCACAATACCTCCCACACTGGGGGCTGCAATTGCTTCTTTCATAGTATTTCTCTGCATCAGACCAATCTTTCTTCCTGAAATGGTAGCCAAAGACACTGCGATGGTTACAACTCCCATACCTCCGATTTGTATTAACAATAAGATTACTGCCTGACCAAATGCAGACCAATAAGTTACTGTATCGTGTACTACAAGACCTGTAACGCAGGTCGCCGATGTTGCTGTAAATAACGCATCTAAAAAAGATGCCGCTTCGCCATTCCTTGCAGAAAAAGGAAGCATTAATAAAATACTTCCCGTCAATATTACACATAAAAAACCAACTATAATAATCTGAAAAGAACTTATTCTTCTTTTCCTTCGTTGTAAATATCTCATTTTCATACCTGCCAGTTTTCTTACTCCATCTTTATGCTACTTTAATTATCCTTTCTTCTGTTTAAAATTTGCATAAAGATATGTTGTTTTATATTAAGATTGTATAAAGAAACTGTGCACATAATTATTTATCCTATTTTCTTTTTCCAGGCATGTTTCATCATAAAGAATGCAACCACACAGGATACTACTTCTGCAAAAATAAAGCATCCCCAGACAGAACTGCTAGCTACCTTTGCTAAAATCCATGCCACCGGAAGCACTAATATCAGCTGACGTAACAGAGATAAAATCAATGTTTCTAAACCACAGCCTAACGCCTGGAAGATTCCCTGAAACGCAATATTGGCACCTGCAAATAAGAAGCTGATGGAAACTACCCTCACAGCAGTCACGCAAAGTGCCTCTGTCTCCCAGGAACACCACATAAATAATACCTGCCAAAACAATCAACATCTGCACTGGAAACGCTAACGTCAGGGCATTAACTGCAGCCTCGCCCACGCCTGTCATTCCTGCCGTATCCTTCATATTGGATACAAAATAGCTGTCCACAATATTGTAAACTGCCTGCAACATCATGGATAAGATGATAGGAATCCCCATGTTTAACATCAACTTTCCAACCGGCATGGTTGCCATCTTATTCTGTTCTTTCATTTTTTTCCTCCTGTTCTACTATAAAGGAACAAAAAATGCGTAAATCCATTTTATCTGGATTTACGCATTTTCTGCCACTCGACCTGTTGGATTTTAGCAACGCGTTTTTTTAAAGTCAAGCCATTTTTTTATTTTTATTCACATTCACACGGTTTTACAACCACGTTTCTGATTTCCTGATTGTCTATATATCCACAAGCCTTCAGCCCTGCCTGAATAACCGTGTTCCACATCTGGGCAGATAAATTGCAAATCGTATTATCACTCAGTTCCACCCGACAGGCATCCTCAATTTCACAAACTTCCCCACAGGCAATTTTATACATATTCTTCCGGCTGATGGCCCCGATTTCCTCTAAGGTATTCACCATGCGATACACCGTCGCAGGACCAATTCTAGCGTCCTCCTTCGATGCCTTATAATAAATTTCCTTACAACAGGAACATTCCTCCTCTAAAATAATATCGAGAAGCATAAGACGCTGTTTCGTAATGCGGCAGCCACGCTCCCGCAGTTTCTGGATAATCATTTCCTTCTGCATCTGCGTCCTATGGTAATTTCTGGAATCGTGTTTTCTGTCCTCTTTTTCCGTCTTTTTCTGTAACAAGGTTCCACCTCCTAGCTGCAATGACCGCCACAGTGACTGCAATCTCCACCACACTGAAGAGACTTTCCCTTCTTCTTGTCTTTTATCATGCTTCTTACAATCAGAACCACAACAGCTAATAATGATATGCCTACTACTAATGTTCCCATAAGATTCCTCCTATCTTGCCTGTGCCATTCCTTTTACCTTAACCTCTAAATTCTGGCTTTCTTTATAAGGTCTGAACAACAGATAAATAAATCCAATCACTAATAAGAATGCTACAACAGTTCCTACACCAAAGGTTCCCACAGTAATTAATGTTCCAATCTGATATACACACATTGCAACCACATAAGCAAATACACACTGATATCCGATAGCAAACCAGAACCATTTTATATTATTCATCTCACGTTTGATAGCTCCCATCGCTGCAAAGCATGGTGCACATAACAGGTTGAATAATAAGAAAGAATATGCTGCAACAGCAGTCATGCTTGAAGCGAGAGTTCCCCAGATTTCTGCTCCATCCTCTGCTACTTCGGCAAATCCGAAAAGAATACCAAAGGTTCCTACTACATTTTCTTTTGCCACTAAGCCTGTGATGGCTGCCACGGCTGATTTCCAATCTCCCCATCCAAGAGGAATGAAAATCCATGCAAACACATTACCAATGCCTGCTAAGATACTATGGTCAATTTCCATATCGTCTAACATTCTAAACTGTCCGTCTACCCATCCAAAGTAGGTGGTAAACCATACAAAAATGGTGGATAAGAGAATGATGGTTCCTGCCTTTTTGATGAAGGACCAGCCACGCTCCCACATACTTCTGAGTACATTTCCTACAGTCGGCATATGATAAGCAGGAAGCTCCATAACGAATGGCGCCGGGTCTCCTGCAAACATTTTCGTTTTCTTTAAGATAATACCGGAGCAGATAATTGCCGCAATACCTACAAAGTATGCGCTCCATGACACCCATCCTGCATTGTCAAAAAAGGCACCTGCGATTAATGCAATAATTGGTAATTTTGCACCACAAGGAATAAAGGTAGTGGTCATAACCGTCATTTTACGGTCACGGTCATTTTCAATGGTACGGGATGCCATTACACCCGGAACACCACATCCTGTACCGATTAACATCGGAATAAAGGATTTTCCGGAAAGACCAAATTTACGGAAAATTCTATCCATGATAAACGCAACACGTGCCATATATCCACAGCTTTCTAAGAAAGCAAGGAAAATAAATAACACTAACATCTGAGGCACGAAACCGAGAACTGCACCGACACCTGCTACGATACCGTCTAAGATTAATCCCTGTAACCAGTCTGCACAACCGATTGCTACTAAGCCGCTTTCGATTGCCGGTGGAATGATTTCGCCAAACAACACATCATTTGTCCAGTCGGTTACAAATGCCCCCACCGTAGTCACTGAAACGTAGTACACTACAAACATTATCAATGCAAAGATGGGAAGTGCTGCAAAGCGGTTTGTAACGATACGGTCAATTTTATCGGAAACGGTCATGCCGCTCTTTTTCGCCTTTGAGATACACTCCCCAATAATGGAAGAAATATAGATATATCTCTCGTTTGTGATAATACTCTCGGTATCATCATCAAACACATCCTCCATCTGTTTGATTTCCGCAGAAACATCCGGAACAGATTTCATCTGATGACTGATTTTATCATCCTTTTCTAATAATTTAATGGCAAAGAAACGTTTCTGCTCCTCGTCCACGATACCGGTTAACTTACTCTCCAAAGCACTTATGATTTCTTCTGCTTCATTGGAAAACTCATGTGCCGGAACTGCCGCTTTTTTCTGCTGTGCTAAAGCAACTGCTTTTTCTGCTGCTTTCTGGATACCGATTCCTTTCAGTGCGGAAATCTCCACAACTTCACAGCCTAATTTTTTACTCAGTTTATCAATATGTATCTTGTCACCGTTCTTTTCTAACACATCAACCATATTGACTGCCATAATCACCGGGATTCCAAGTTCCATTAACTGTGTAGAAAGATACAGGTTTCTCTCAATATTCGTTCCGTCTACAATATTTAAAATCGCATCCGGTCTCTCACCGATCAGATAGTTTCTTGCCACTACTTCCTCTAAAGTATAAGGAGACAAAGAATAGATACCTGGTAAGTCCATAATGATAACGTCTTTGTGTCCCTTTAATTTTCCCTCTTTCTTCTCTACCGTAACTCCCGGCCAGTTTCCCACGAACTGATTGGAACCTGTCAGGGCATTGAACAATGTAGTCTTTCCGCAGTTTGGGTTACCTGCAAGTGCAATTTTTACTGCCATAACTTTTCTCCTTTTATTCTGGTTTGTTTACTCTTCCTTAAGTTTGTTTTTCCTGTCTCTTGTTAGTCCTTACTAACATATAAGCAAAAAAAATTTATTCCACTTCAATCATTTCGGCATCTGCTTTTCTCAGAGATAATTCATATCCTCTGACAGTTACCTCCACCGGGTCACCAAGCGGCGCTACCTTTCTTACATAGATATCCACTCCTTTTGTGATACCCATGTCCATGATTCTTCTCTTTACCGGGCCTTCACCGGTGAGTTTTTTGACCGTTACGGTTTCCCCGCAGGCTGTTTCTTTTAATGTTTTCATATCCTGGCTCCTTTTTCTTTCTATCAATAGCTTTTTATTTAAGCATATGAACGAACTAAATCATAATTTTGTTTGCCATATCTTTGCCTATGGCAACACGGGAATCTTTCACATTGACAATCATGTTCCCGCCGATTTCAGATACGACAGTCACAACTCCGCCTGTCACAAATCCTAAATTTTCCAGAAATCTTCTGGTTTCTTCTTTTCCACCAATTTTTTTGATGGTGTTTGCTTCTCCTGTATTTGCCATTGTAAGCGGCATCATATCATCCTCTTTCCTCTTGTATTTGATAATGATTTTCATTTCCACGTTGGTTAGTATATTCTAACATTTATTAGTTGTCAATAACATTATTGATATTTTTTATCATTTATTATGTTTTTTACAAATTATTGGATTTATTTCTCAAGTCCAAGGGCATCCACCGCGGCATTGACTGCATTTCTTACACAGTCATCACAGGAACATAGTACCTCACCCGTACTTATTCCTTTTAAATCTTTGCATATCGTTGCTCCTGACATCTCATGGAATTGCTGAAGGATTTCACGGGATTTACCCGCAGTACCTTTTCCATCCAAAACAAGACCGGCAATCATGCTTGCTCCGACTAACGCACCACAGGTAGCTTCCATACATCCCATGCCGGCTCCAAAACCGGATGCTACCTTTATCATACCTTCTTTGTCCGCATCCACATATTCTGCCATTGCGCCTACCACTGCCTGTGCACAATTAAATCCATTATGCTTATACTCTACTGCTTTTTCTGCAATCTCTTCTTTTCTCATCCTATTACGCTCCATTTCATACTTTATTTTAGTGTCTTTCTAATGTTATTGCTCTATATAATAACATAAATAATAGTCTAATTATAGTAAATGTCAAGAACAAAGTGGGCAAGCCCACTCTCAACTCCCCTTCCCCTCAATCTTTGAGGGGCTTGTTCACTTTGCGCGCCGGTTGTGGTATGCGTAGCATATCTTTCCTTTCCACAACCGTGCGCATCCCGCACGGAGTGCTTTTT
>JAQXGQ010000169.1 GCA_029006795.1 Clostridiales bacterium
GAAATCTTATCTAATACTTCCCGATTCTCTGTCAAAAGTTTCATTGCTTCATCATAGCATTGGTTGATAATAGAAAGAACTTCCTCATCTATCATTGCAGCCGTGTCTTCCCCACAAATCAATCCGGCACGGTTATCTAAATACTGATTCTCTACTGTAGCAAGACACATCATTCCAAACTTATCAGACATGCCGTACTGTGTCACCATTGCCCGGGCAATGGCGGTGGCATGCTCAATATCATTTGCCGCACCGCTGGTAGCTGAATTGAATACCAGCATTTCAGCTGCACGTCCTGCCATATATGTGGTAATCTTTGCGTAGAGTTCTTCTTTTGTCTGTAAGAATTTCTCCTCTTCCGGCGTCTGTAACGTATATCCTAATGCTCCCATTGTACGAGGCACGATTGTAATCTTCTGTACCGGCTCTGTATTTTTCTGAAGTGCTGTTACCATTGCATGGCCAACCTCATGGTATGCCACAATTTTTCTCTCTTTGTCGCTCATAACACGGTCTTTCTTTTCCTTACCGCCTACAGCAACCAGTTCAAACGCATCAAACAAATCAGACTGATTGACAAACTTTCTGCCATTTTTTACTGCATTAATTGCAGCCTCGTTAATCATGTTTGCAAGATCAGAGCCTACCAATCCGGCAGTTGCCAGTGCCAGTGCATCTAAATCTACGGTTTCATCCATCATAACATCCTTCGAATGTACCTTTAGCGTCTCAAGTCTTCCCTTTAAGTCTGGTTTATCCACGATAATCCGACGGTCAAAACGTCCCGGACGAAGCAGCGCCTTATCTAATACTTCAGGGCGGTTCGTAGCTGCCAAAATCAAAAGTCCTTTCGAGGTATCAAATCCATCCATCTCTGCAAGCAGCTGATTTAATGTCTGCTCTCTTTCATCATTACCGCCATAGCGGCTGTCACGGCTCTTGCCAATCGCGTCAATCTCATCGATAAAAATAATACATGGCGCCTGTTTCTGTGCTTCTTTGAACAAATCGCGAACACGAGAAGCACCCACACCTACAAACATTTCCACAAAATCAGAACCCGCTAAAGAGAAGAATGGCACCTTCGCCTCACCTGCTACCGCCTTTGCAAGCAAAGTCTTACCGGTTCCCGGAGGGCCTACTAATAATGCTCCTTTCGGCAGTTTTGCACCGATTTCACTGTACTTTTTCGGATTATGCAAAAAATCCACTACTTCCTGTAAGGATTCTTTTGCTTCATCCTGTCCCGCTACATCCTTAAAGGTAACATTTGTCTGTTTTTCCACATAAACCTTAGCCGTACTCTTGCCGACTCCCATAGCTCCGCCACCCATGCGTCGCATTAAAAATCCCAGTAAAACCCAGATTAATACCAACGGTATTAAATAACTTAAAATGCTGTAAATCCAGGTAGACGTATTATCCGGTATCTCACCATAAATCTCTACCCCCTTTTCTTTTAACAGCGGAATCAAATCCGGATCTGACACTCTTCCACAATAATAGGTCATCTGATATGCCTTATTGATACTATTTTCCTTTGTGACCGGCGTAATCGTAATCTCGTAGGAGCCAATCTCTACAGATTTCACTTCCCCGGCTTCCACTTTTTGTAAAAACTCGGTATAGGATATCTCCTGTGTGCTCATCTGATTAAACTGGTTTGTCACCATACTCATAATAAACAGTGCTACTAGCGAAATCAGGATAAATGCCATCACAAATTGTCCGTTACGATTATCCTTTCCGTTATTTCCTCCGTTGTTTCCTCCGTTATTACCACCATTTCCGCCATTTCCGTTGTTGTAATTGTTATTTCCATTGCTGTAATTATTTTGTCCCTGATTGTCCATAAAATATTTATCCTTTCCAACAGTTGCAGTCAAAGACTGTACCCGGATTTTTCATACATTATTTTTTGCGCGTCCATTTTACCACACATTTATTACAAATTTCTACTTTATTATATTGAAAAGACGAGGCAAAAGCAATATGCAGTTGGTGAACTTTTCCTGTTATTTCTAAAGTTTTTATAAATTCCATGATATCTTTTTTAGATTTTGCTGGATTTTAGCGAAACTTAGTTGTATACTATATTAGTTATAGTGTGTTATTACATTAGTTTATAATATATCATTGAGGAGGAAAACCCTATGCCTGTAAAATACGTCTTTGTCACCGGCGGTGTCGTTTCCGGTCTCGGAAAAGGTATCACGGCAGCTTCCCTCGGAAGACTTTTAAAAGCCCGTGGATACAAAGTGACCATGCAGAAATTTGACCCCTACATCAATATCGATCCCGGAACCATGAACCCCATCCAGCATGGTGAGGTTTTCGTAACCGATGACGGTGCAGAAACTGATTTGGACTTAGGACATTATGAACGTTTTATTGATGAGAGTTTAACCAAGCAGTCCAACGTGACTACCGGTAAAGTATACTGGACTGTTTTGCAAAAAGAGCGCCGTGGTGATTTCGGCGGAGGTACAGTTCAGGTCATCCCGCATATCACCAACGAAATCAAGAGCCGTTTCTACCGCAACTTTACTTCAGACGAGACACATATTGCTATTATTGAGGTAGGCGGAACCGTAGGAGATATCGAAAGCCAGCCTTTCCTAGAAGCAATCCGCCAGTTCCAGCATGAAGTAGGACGTGAAAATGCCATCCTCATTCATGTAACCTTAATTCCGTATATCAAGGCATCCGGTGAGTTAAAAACAAAACCGACTCAGGCCAGTGTAAAAGAGCTTCAGGGAATGGGTATTCAGCCGGATATCATTGTCTGCCGTTCCGAGCAGCCATTAGACCAGAGTTTAAAGGACAAGATTGCCTTATTCTGTAATGTTCCAAACGGCAATGTATTGCAGAATCTCGATGTAGAATATTTATACGAAGCTCCTTTAGCGATGGAAAAAGAAAATCTTGCCAAAGTAGCATGTAACGCTTTACATTTAGAGTGCCCAGAACCGGATTTAAAAGACTGGGAAGCAATGGTAGATGCACTCCGTCATCCAAACAAAGAGGTAAAAATTGCCTTAGTCGGAAAATACATTGCGTTGCATGATGCTTATATTTCCGTAGTGGAGGCTTTAAAACATGGCGGTATTGCAGAACGCGCCACTGTTGATCTACACTGGATTGATTCAGAGGATTTGAATGAAGACAATGTCGATGAAATTTTAGGCGGCATGGCTGGTATCATTGTTCCCGGTGGTTTTGGTTCCCGTGGTGTGGAAGGCATGATTACCGCAGCAAAATATGCCCGCGAACATCAGGTTCCATATCTCGGACTTTGTCTTGGTATGCAGGTTGCCATCATCGAATTTGCAAGACATGTCTGCGGTTACAATGATGCCCACAGCATTGAGCTTGACCCGAACACTACCCATCCGGTTATCGCTTTAATGCCGGATCAGAACGGTGTGGAAGATATCGGTGGCACCTTAAGGTTAGGTTCTTATCCATGTATCTTAGATAAGACCTCCAAAGCCTATGAGCTTTATGGTTCCGAGGAAATTCAGGAAAGACATCGTCACCGTTACGAAGTCAACAATGATTTCCGTGCCGCTTTAACCGAGCATGGCATGAAACTCTGCGGTACCTCTCCGGACGGAAGGATTGTAGAGATGATTGAAATCCCGTATCATCCGTGGTTTATCGCCACCCAGGCTCATCCGGAATTAAAATCAAGACCAAACAGACCTCATCCTTTATTCAAAGGATTTGTGGAAGCTGCAGTCAAAAATAGTCTAAATAAATAATTTAAAAAGCAAAGTGCGCAGGTTTTTGAAAGACCTGCGCACTTTGTTTGAACAAGAAAAATATGCTTCCGTGTACTCAACCTCTATTCCCCAAAATAAGCATCCACGCCATTGGCGATTCCTGTCACAATTTTGTTCTGATAATCCTCCGTTGCCATCAGTAAATCCTCGTTTGCATTAGACATATATCCCATCTCTACAATCGTCACCGGAACTTGACACCAGTTGATACCACTCATGGTATCTGTCTCCCAGACTTTTTCCTTTTTGGCACCGGTCTCTGCACACAAACTGTCCAATACGGCATCCGACAATTTTCTAGAACTGCTGTAAATATTAGAGCAGTATGGATTTGACGCCGTAGGACAAATCGTCATAGCTCCGTTAGCCGCACTATTTTCACTGCCATTTGCATGAATCCGCAGAAAAGCATCCGCATTATTGTTATTGGCAATGGCTGCACGTTCTGCATTGCTGATATTGACATCATTGGTGGTACGCACCATGATAACCTGATAGCCGCGATTTTTTAATTCCTGTTCTAATTTCAAAGAAACCTGCAGCGTCAGTTCATATTCTGCCAATCCGCTTGCCACACCGGAAGTACCGGAAGCAACTTTCGCTTTCATCTCGGTGGCGCCCGGTCCTATTGGCTCTTTCTCATTGTTCCCTTTCCCCTGATGCCCGGCATCAATTACAATTAATTTTCCTTCTGTATTCTGCTCAAAACTAGCGGTGTTTCCGGTAATTTCTGTAGAAGCCATCGTTTCTGCCGTCTCCGTTTCTGTCATCTCCGTTTCTGCTATCTGTGTTTCCGGCTGTTCTGTCACAATAGTCTCAGTTGTTTCTGTTTCAGAAATTTCCGTCATTTCTTCCATTTCCACATCCGTACTATTCTCTGTATCTCCTATTTCATCCTTTGCCATCTCTGTTTCCGGCACAACCTCTTCCTCTGCCATCTCTGTTTCCGGCACAATCTCTTCCTTTGCCATCTCATTATTCTTTGAATTGCCACATGCCGCAAGAGATGTTCCTGCCAGACACACACACAGCAAAAGTAATACCGCTATTCCTGCTTTTCTATTCATAGTTCCTATCCCTTCCCTACATCTGGTGTCTTACCACCGCATACTCATCATCCAGCTGATAATAGGGACATTCTTTGTAATGTCCCTGCATGAGCCTTGCTGCATCATCCTCATCCATATCCACTTCACAATAATAAGTCTCGTCATCCTCATCATAAACATTGTATACACAACTGTCACAACTTGATTTTGCCATTTGTTCTGCTCCTTTTCAAATTTAATAATAACATG
>JAQXGQ010000170.1 GCA_029006795.1 Clostridiales bacterium
CAGGGCTGGAATGAATTTCCAGACTCCTACGCCATATTTTTTTATTTTAAACCGAGCATCCTGCGTCGAATCCCGACCATGAACGTTACCTCCACAGTTGACTCAGCCCAGGCACCCTTACGGCACACAAGAGTGTTTACTTAGGGCTGCTCCATTCCTGACCTGACCCGGTTCGTAAATTCCTGTTGCGCAAGACCCAAGCGTCATCGCCACTTATAAAGGGCAGCTTTGCACTCAAAAGACCCTCGGCAGAATATCACCTCAGCTATAGCGGATTGCTGATACAGGGTACCGCTGCCACCCCGGCTGCTCGGAGACTTTAGTATAGCCTATCTGACGCAGGATTGTCAATACTTTGCGCCTTATTTGCCTTCTTTTTTTCCCGCAGTTCCCGAAAAAATGCAGAAAGCATCTCTGAGCACTCCTCTCCTAAAACCCCCTTTTCAATTTCCACCTGATGATTGAACTCTGCCATCTGAAGCAGATTTAACACGGAACCTGCACAGCCCGCTTTCGGATTCATACTGCCAATGACCACTTTTTTCATACGGCTTTGCACAATGGCTCCGGCACACATCTGACATGGTTCTAATGTGACATACATAGTACAGTCCTCTAACCGCCAGTCCCCTGTTTTTTTACTTGCTTTCTTAATAGCAGCAAGCTCTGCATGAGCCAACGTATTTCCCTCGGTATTTCTCCGATTATATCCTCTTGCAATGATTTTATCGTTCTGAACAATCACACAGCCAATGGGAACCTCCTCTAAGGCATAGGCTTTTTTTGCCTCGCGGATTGCTGCTCTCATATATTTTTCTTCCCTTATCATGGACAGTTTCTCCAAAATGTTATACTATAAATGGTGTTTTTTTTCTAAAAATACTTCTATTTATTGTAACTTATGTATTGGAGTTTGTCGAGAATGGCAATAAAAACTTATGAAGTATCACTTATGAACCGGAGGTTTCCATGAATTTTGAATATGAAACTGAACGATTAATTTTAAGACTTCCCTCTACGGATATTTTGCGAGAACTTTTAGACTTTCAGATACGCAATCGGGATTTGTTTGAAAAATATGAGGCTGCACGACCAGACAATTTTTATACACTTCACTATCAGCAATCCGTTTTAAAATGCGAATTAAAACTGGCTCTAAAACAACAGACCGTCCGTTTTTATGTCTTTTCCAAAGAGGAGCCCAAGCGTATCGCAGGTACTGTCTGCCTGCACAATATCATGCCTGTCCCCTATTCCTGCGCAGAAGTTGGCTACAAATTTGATGCTGCCTGCCATCACCGGGGATACGCCACAGAAGCGCTTGCCGAAGCACTTGTTATTGGTTTTAAAGATTTGCAGCTTCATCGCATTTATGCCAGAGTTATGCCGGAAAACACTCCGTCTATCCACCTTTTAGAACGTTTAGGATTTCGTTTAGAAGGCCTAGAGCAGCAATGTCTGCTGATACAGGGAAAATGGACGGATCACCTGCGCTATTCCCGTATCCGCCCAACTCTCTGATTTTGTTTTCTGCCGTGCTATTCTTCAAGTACCCGATACCAATAACCAAACTGATTCTCCACCTCATTGGGCAGGAATTCAGGAAATCCGAAGATGATTGCCATCACCCGTTCCTGATTCTGATAAATTCCGGGGACCCCCATAAACCATCTGCCCTCTTCTATTCTTCCAACTACCAGATAACGGTAATTAAAAAAACCGTGAAGCAGAAAGCTATTGTTTCCCAGATACCAGTAACGACGGGGGAGTTCCCGTATATCCTTAAGTTCTATTTTTATGCAGCTTATCTCCCTATCCTTACATAAAACAAAATTTTCATGGTTCGCTTTCAGATTTTCCCAGATTTCCCGCCAGTCGTAACGTGGGAATACGTTACGCATAGGAATTTCTGTAGCGGCAACATTCTCTTCCTCCGCTTCCGCAATACGTCCCTGCAGTTCTTTCTCTTCCGAATCTGCAGGTGACTGCACCATGTCTGTCTGCTCGACATCTGTCTGTTGTTTCTTTTCTACAATATCCGACGGAATTGCACCTAATTTCTGTTCTTCCTGTGGTCTGTCTGCCAAAATTGGCTTTGCTTTTTCCTCCCTATCCGAAGGAAGCACATTCCAGGCATGAAACCGTTCAACACATACTTCTAGCGGCTTTCCTTCCTTCCAACGGCTCATAAATATCCGCTGTTCCTCGCCGATTAATACGATTCCTTCCATACTGAAGAAATTAACTGCCATCCCGCCCAAGTTATCCACTTTAAATGCAACAGCAAAATCTCCCGTTCCATTTTGTATGCCCATTTCTCCTAATAGGATGCCCGCCATATCTCCTGCGTCCTCCGCAAACAAATAGACTTTACAAGTCATTCGCCCAGGATAAATACCCCTTAAATGAATTTCCATTCTGCCTTCAATCCCACGAATTTCTATTTTGGCAAATCCCGTGTTGCTTCCCTTTTTCCTATCCTCATACGAATATATATATGTAACAAATCGTTTCATTCCTGCCATATGGCGCTCCAGAATCGCAATATCTTTAATTGTATTTATATGTCTCTTCCTGCATTATATTCCACATATTTTCCTGATTTCACTTGACTTCTTCTTCTTTTGATTCTATAATAAAATAGTAACAATTACTATTATTTAAGAAAGGATGTTGTGTATGTTAAAGTACAGCAGGCAGCGGGAGTCCATTAAAAATTTCCTTGCCACAAGGTACGATCATCCCACAGCAGAAACCGTCTATGTGAATATTAAGCAGGAGTTTCCCAACATCAGTCTTGGCACAGTGTACCGCAATCTTTCTCTATTATCAGAGATTGGAGAAATCCAGAAGTTATCTACCGGTATCGGCCCTGATCGCTTCGATGGAAATCCCGAACCACACTACCATTTTACCTGCAACTGCTGTGGTTCTGTTCTAGATTTAGATGTAAGTGGTCTTGATCACATTAACATTCTTGCCGGGCAGAATTTTGATGGGGATATTGAGGGACATGTTACCTACTTTTACGGAAAATGTCCTGAATGCAAAAAAGGTATTGACAAAAAAGGTATTTCGAATTAAAATTAGTAATAGTTATTGATATTGAGTTATGCACACAATTTTTTATGAAAAGGAGAATAAAATTATGGCAAAGTATGTATGTACAGTATGTGGTTATGTTTATGAAGGAGATGCAGCTCCGGAAGCTTGTCCGGTATGTAAAGCTCCAGCCGAGAAATTCAAAGTTCAGGAGGGTGAAAAAGTTTGGGCTTCAGAGCACGTTGTAGGTGTTGCAAAAGGTGTGAGCGAAGACATTCTTGCAGATTTAAGAGCAAACTTTGAGGGCGAATGTTCAGAAGTTGGTATGTACCTTGCAATGGCTCGTGTAGCTCATCGTGAAGGTTATCCAGAAATCGGCTTATACTATGAGAAAGCTGCATGGGAAGAAGCAGAACATGCTGCAAAATTCGCTGAATTACTTGGTGAAGTCGTAACTGACAGCACAAAGAAAAACTTAGAGATGAGAGTTGATGCTGAAAACGGTGCAACTGCCGGTAAAACAGATTTGGCTAAGAGAGCTAAAGCTGCTAATCTTGATGCAATCCATGATACCGTGCATGAGATGGCTCGTGATGAGGCTAGACATGGAAAAGCATTTGAAGGACTTCTTAAGAGATACTTCGGCTAAGCTACAATCTCTGCAAAATAGTGAAAATAGCGCCCTGCAAGTTTACTTGTCAGGGCGTTTATTTTTGCCATTTTAGTTAGCAAGTAGTATAATTACCATACCTTATAAAATTCTTAGGTTCTAATTAATCATTTAATTTTAATAATAAAAACATATTATAAAGGAGATATACATCATGGCAAAGGAAATCTGGCGCTTAGAAAAAGAACAATTGGTACGAATGATTTGAGTGATAGCAGCATACCATTAGAAACAGTCATGTCAAATTACGACCAGATTATCACAAAAATAGAAGAAAAAATCAACCAGGCAAATGCACTTGTAAAACAGATTGCTGACAGACACGGTCAGAGATACATCAATGTGAATGCCCCTCTTATGGACGAACAGGGACGCTTAAAAGCGGAATACACTATTGAGGGAATGCATATCAATCCTGATGGATACCGCGCTATTTTCGAAGATGTGATGAATTATGTAAGAGAATAAGTTACCACTGCGCCTCTTAAAATTTCAACCGCATCTGATACCACACTGCATTTCCGTGAACGGACTGGGAAATACCTTCATTGACAAATCCAAATTTCGCATAATAATGGATTAATTTTTCTTTACAGGTTAAGACAAGTCCTTCCCTGCTCTGACTTTTTGCATCAGAAATTGCCTGTCTGAGCAGGGTTTCCGCAAACCCCTGCTTGCGGTACTCTGGAAGCGTATTTACGCCAAAAATCATCTGCCACTTACCGTTTTCATCGTGAAGCCCTGCGTCTTCATACATTTCGTCTCTCAAATCTGCCTCATCTGTCACCATCCCATTTACCAGACTAACGATGTTTTCCCCATCAAGCAATAGCCAGAAATGGTTTGGATAAACTGACAAACGCTCTCTAAAATCCTCTTCTCTTGCCGCCTCTGCAGGTGGAAAACACCGTTCCTCCACCACTACAATCTGTTTTATATCTTCCATTGTTGCATGTCTGATCTGCATTGTGTTGCCTTCCCTTCACAGTATTTTATAACTGCCTTTTATTGACACATAAATTGTGCAAAAAATGACTCAATCGGTATCGGTCTTGAAAAATAATACCCCTGGATACTGTCTACCCCGCATTGTTCTATGATTTCACATTGTTCTTGCGTTTCAACTCCTTCCACGCAAACCTTAGAGCCGCAAATCTCTGCAAAGTGACTCATAACACTGAGTAATTCTGCATTTTTCGTTTCCTCTGTAATATGATCCACAAACACCTTATCAATTTTCACAACGTCACATTTCAACTGATTCAAAATATTCAAAGAGGAATATCCGGTTCCAAAGTCATCAAGTGCGAAACGCACCCCGATTGCATGTAATTCTGACAGTATACCAAGAAGTCGATTAATATCAATTAGCTTACACCTTTCCGTAATCTCAATGCAGAGATTTTCTGGTGGATATCCGGTACTGTCGAGATTTTTCTTTACCATCGCCACAAAAGAATCCTGCCGAAGCTGTACATATGACACATTTACATTCAGAACAAATTCCGGGTATTCTTTTAAGCACGGTTTTATCTCTTCCATTGCCCGTCTGAAAATCCATTCTCCTAGCCGAACAAATATTGGATCATTTTCGATGATTGGAATAAATTTTCCTGGCGGGACCATACCATACTCTGCACTTTGCCAGCGAAGCAATGCTTCTGCCCCCCGAAGTTTATGTGTATTCGCATCTATGATTGGCTGATAATAAAGTAAAAATCCCCTGCAGTGATCCTCAACACTCTTCCGAACCACATTCACAAGTGTCAACAAATTGTCTCTGCCCTCATCAATCTGATCCCTGAAAATATGAAGTTCACCATTCCCTTTCTCTTTTGACAGATTGTAGGCATATTCCAGACAGGAATACATCGCTTGTGGATTTACCTCAAATGCTTTCACTTCCATTGCACTTGCATAAACCTGAAGGCTTGGGTGATATCCATCAACCTCAAGCTTTTCACTAATTTCTTTTCTCAAAATTTCATAGCGTTTACTCAGTTCTTCCAGAGAAAGTGTACGGCTAAGAAGGACAAATTTCACTCCATCTACCCGGTAAAGCACACCCACATTTTGAAATGCTTCTTTTAACCGTTGAACTAGTTTATGAATAACAATATTTCCAAAATCATACCCCCACATTTCATTAACTGTTGAAAAATGCCCTATTCCAATCATCATGATATTCGCTTTTTCTCTCTTGCTGTAGAGTACATTCAGATGCTGAAACAAACCATACTGATTTTGAAATCCTGTCAAAGAATCCAAACTGTTTACCAGACCATGATTTCGTATAGAACCAACAAAGTAATCAGGTTTCTCATCCTTATCCCAAAGTACTGTGCCTTGGCAGGTACATACAACATACCTCCCTTCCCGGTCCATTGCGCGATACTGCATATCATGTCCTAAATCTTTCCCCGAAAAAATAGCCTCAATACTCTCATGATAACTAGCTTGATCCTCAGGATGAATATGTTCTTCCCAAATATCCCCCGCATGATACATATATTTCCCCGGAAGTCCAAAGTACTGCACAGCCTCCTCTGACCATCTGGAATAATCATACTTCATATCACATAAATAAACATAAGAACCCTCAGCAACAATCTCAAACGCATGATATAATTTGTCCAAGATTACTTTCCGTTCTTTCCCCATTTCATTCTCCATAATCACTTCTCCATACTTTTCTTGTTTTGTTTATAACCCTTAAGTAAAGTATACCACAAATTTTTTACATCTCTATCACCTTTGTGGAAATTTTTTCCCGAAACTTCACATCATGTTCCACCACTAGCATGGTAGGCTCATAAGCAAGCAACAGTTTTTCTATCTGCATCCTGGAAAATACATCAATATAATTCAATGGTTCATCCCATATATAAAGATGCGCCGGTGTAAGTAAGCTCGCTGCAATTAACACCTTTTTCTTCTGTCCCTCAGAAAATTCCTCCATATTTTTTGAAAATTGCACTCTTTCCATATCTAGCTGTCTTAAAATAGCGCAAAAAAGACTTTCGTCAAAATTTCTGTTCCGGCAAAATTCCTTGATATCTCCTCTCAAAAAAGAAGTGTCTTGATTGATATAGGATATGATAAGACCGGATGCTGTCTCTAGACTTCCCCCCTCTATCATGTTTTTTGTCTGTTCCTGATTACTTGTAATTTTTGCAAGGATTGCTTTTATGAAGCTGGATTTTCCACACCCGTTTTTTCCACTTAAAAATATGCGGTCCCCCTGCTGCAATTTGAAACTTAAATTTGAAAAAACAGGCGTCTTAGCGTCAGCGTACTGCAGACCATACTCGCTGGCAGAGAGCAGTACTTTTTTGTGATGTTCTAACGGAAAAATTTTTAAATCCACCGGATTTTCTATGTCCTGCAACAGACCTTCCTTTTCCTTAATTTCCCTGTCAATGCGCTCTTCCATCTGCTTTACGCGGCTTTGCATTTTCTTTGTCTTCGCCCCAATGTAAGCACGGGTTGCAATAGAGCGGTCATGCTCCTTCACCGGATCAAATCCTATCTTCGTCTGTTCATTCCTATCTGCCCATTGTCTTGTCTGCTCCGACGCTTTTTTTAATTTTTGAATTTCCTTTTTATGCTTTTCATTCTCCATCTGAGAAAAAGAATCTTTCCTGCTCTTATTCTCCCACCAGGAAGAAAAATTGCCACTTTGCACTTCGATAGAATGTCGATTTAGTACTAATACATGATCAATACAGGCATCTAGTAAATCTCTGTCATGAGATACCAGAATAAAGCCTTTTTTCTGTGCTAAATACTCCTTTACGACCTCCCTTGAATCGCCATCTAAATGATTTGTCGGCTCATCAATCAGTAAAAAGTCATTTTCCCCGGAAAAAAGCACCGCAAGCATCACCTTTGTCCGCTCTCCATGACTTAATGTACCAAAAGGACGATACAAAACTTCCGCATCCACCTTTAGCTTATCCAGTTCACATATGACTCTCCACAACTCGCAGCCGGGTTTTAACTCTTCTAAAAAATCCGCACCGCACTGTTTAAAATTCTCCTGCGAAATCTGATAGGGAAAATAATCAAATACCATAGAGGTGCTGATGCTTCCCTCATATTCATATTTCCCCAGCAAAAGATTTAGAAAAGTAGTCTTTCCTTTGCCATTTCTCCCAATAAATCCCAGTTTCCAGTTCGCATCTATGGAAAACGAAACATTTTCAAAAATATTGTCAAAACTTCCTTCATAGTAAAATGTCAGATTTGTTACGTTTATCTGTGCCATATAATTCCCCCTTTTTTCCGGCATTATGGTACAAAAAAAGAACCATCTGCTGCCAAATGATTCTGAATCCCACACAAACCTCACATCTATTATAAAAATGCACTTACCCTATTTACTATCTGCATTTTATTCACCAAAAAAGAGGGGTTATGAGAAACATAATCCACTTTTGGCAACATGATAAGACAGTACCATTCTGTCAGGCAAAATCATACTGTAATGTATCCATCTCATGTTTTCAAAAGTAGATTATTTCCTCATCTTTCCACCCCTCTCATCAAATATGCTTTATTATAAAACCAATTTATCCACTTTGTCAAATAATTTTTGCAATACCTTACTACATATTTCTTATCTAATCTCATCAAAGAAGCTCAAGCTGTTTTAAAACATCTTCACAGGTATGAACAGGAAGAATCTTAAGCTTTTCTTTCACTTCATCTGCAACATCTTCCAGATCATCCACATTTTCCTGCGGGATAAATACCTGTTTGACACCCGCCCGTACAGCAGCCATCAATTTCTCCGGCAGTCCGCCAATTGGCATAACATTTCCCTGCAGAGAAACCTCCCCTGTCATTGCCACCTGTGAATTGACGGCTTTACCTGTTACAAGAGAACTGATTGCTGTGGTAAGTGTAATTCCGGCAGACGGTCCATCTTTCGGAACTGCCCCGGCAGGTACATGAATATGCAAATCATTTTCCACAAAAAGCTCTGCCTTTTGTGGATATTTCGATTTTACCAGACTAATTGCAATCTGAACAGATTCCTTCATAACATCACCTAGCTGACCTGTGATGATAACTTTTCCATCCCCTTTGGTAAATAGTGCTTCGATAAACAAGATATCCCCTCCTGCCTGTGTCCATGCAAGTCCCGTAACAATTCCGGGATTCTTTTTTCCATTCACTTTATCGTGATGGATAGGATTCATATCCAGATACTTCTTCAAATTTTTATTCGTTATGGAAATCTTTTCCGTTTCTCCCCTGACGATTTCCACTGCAGCTACACGGCACAAAGTATCCAGTCTCTTTTTTAACCCTCTTACTCCCGCCTCCATCGTATAATCTGATATCACGGTACGAAGCACTTTATCAGAAAGTCTTAAATTCTGTTTCTGAATCCCGGCATTTTTCATAGCCTTAGGCAAAAGATGTTTCTTTGCTATCTGCATTTTCTCATTTTCCGTATATCCCTGAAATTCGATCACTTCCATTCGATTCAGCAACGGTTCCGGTATTGAATCCGTACTATTTGCAGTACAAATAAACAGTACATCTGATAAATCATATGGCACATTCATATAATGATCTGTAAATGTCGTATTCTGTTCCGGATCTAAGACTTCAAGCAAGGCGCTTGACGGGTCGCCATCATAAGCCTTTACCAGCTTATCTACTTCATCAAGCACCATGACAGGATTAGACACTCCACTTCGCTTAATGCCTTCCATAATTCTTCCCGGCATTGCTCCTACATAGGTTCTTCTATGTCCGCGAATCTCTGCTTCGTCGCGTATTCCTCCAAGACTCACTCTGACATACTCTCTTCCAAGAGCATTCGCGACGCTTTGCCCAATACTTGTCTTTCCTGTTCCCGGTGCACCGACAAACAAAAGAATAGAACCGGACTGCTTTTTATTTAATGCCATAACTGCAATCTGCTGTATCATTCTTTCTTTTGGCTTTTTTAATCCATAATGGTCTTTATCTAGTATTTTTTCTGCCTTATTTAAATCAATGGGTATATATTCTTCTTTCTTCCAGGACAGACTCGTCACAAAATCAAGGTAGTCATATAACATTCCATATTCATGACTGTTTTCGCCCTCCTGTCGGATACGATTTAAAATTTTTTCTGCCTCTTTTTTGGCAATGGGATTCATCCCTGAGTTCTCAATTTTCAATTCAAACTTACGAATATCTGTCAGACTCTCCGGGTGCATTTCATCAAGTTCTTTTTGAAGAACCTGTATCTGTTTTTTTATTGCTTCTTCCCGATACAGCTTTTCATTGTTATCGTTCTGTTTTTTTTTTGCCTCTTCTGACACATCGGAAATTTCCATCAACTCATAGATTGCCTTTTTCATCAGCTCATGGCGTTTAGAATGCTCATCTGTTTCGAGTATTTTATATTTTTCCTCATTGCTCAGATAGAGCTGTCTTGATAACGATACTACCATTTCATCAAGCGTATTCCAGTGCATAATATAATTTCTTGCCACAATTCCCCACTGGTATTTGCTCACATACTTTAACAGACTAGCCTTTACCTCTTGATATTGGGCTTTTACAGTTTCCTCATCCTCATCCTCAATTTCTTCTCTCTTTGAATATTGTAAAACAAAGTCACCGTCTTCCACTTTGATATCATCAAAATGAATCCTGTCTGTCACTTTCACTGCCACATTCCCGGACTCATCTATCGAATCTACATAACCGATAGCTCCAACAGGATAAAAATTTTCACCAGACACATCGGAAGTCTTTTTTTCTTCCTTTTGCATGATGAAAATCACTTTCTCATTTACTTCCGCTGCTTTGTTTGAAACTTCATCAAAATATTCTTTTTGAAAAAAATAGGTGACATTTGGCACCATTACCAAACCATAAAAGGGTATCGTTATCATGACTTAACCTCCATAACACTTAGGGATTCTCTGCAGCTTAGTATCCCATATCAGGCTGCGCCGGCATTGCAGGACTCGCTTCTTTTATATCGGCTACTGCTGCCTCTGTTGTAAGCAGTGTTGAAGAAACACTGATTGCATTCAAAAGAGCACTCTTTGTCACTTTGACCGGATCAATAATGCCTTCCTCCATCATGTTTACATACTCTTCTGACACAGCGTTAAAGCCCATTGTATTGTCAAGTTCTTTTACCTTATTTATGACAACTGCGCCTTCAAGTCCGGCATTTTCTACAATTGCGCGAAGCGGAGCTTCCAATGCTTTTGCCACGATTTCTGCACCTGTCTTTTCATCTCCCTCAAGACCTGCTGTGGTTTCATAAACTGCTTTCTGTGCATGAATATATGCAGAACCACCGCCTCCGATAATTCCCTCAGATACAGCCGCTCTCGTCGCATTAAGAGCATCCTCCATACGATATTTTGCCTCTTTCATTTCTGTCTCTGTTGCTGCACCAATCTTGATAACAGCAACTCCGCCACCCATCTTTGCGACACGATCAACTAATTTATCGTGGTCAACCTCAGATGTTGTTTCGACAGCCTGTCTCTTTATAGAGGAAATCCGCTCGCTAATCTCCTCTTTCTTTCCTTCGCCGTCAACAATCGTTGTATGCTCTTTTGTAACCTTAACGGATTTTGCCTGACCTAACATATCAATCGTAACATCTTTTAACTGTGTTCCAAGATCATCAAGAATTGCCTCTCCTCCGGTAAGAATTGCAATATCTTTTAGCATCTCTTTGCGGTTATCTCCATAACCCGGAGCTTTGACAGCAACAACCTTAAGTGCTCCTCTAAGTCTATTTACAATAAGAGTTGTCAATGCCTCACCTTCCACATCATCGGCTATGATAAGCATCTGTCTTCCCTGCTGCATTGTCTGCTCAAGGACTGGAAGAATATCTTTGATGTTAGATATTTTTTTGTCTGTAATCAGGATATATGGATGCTCCATGTTTGCAACCATCTTATCCTGGTCATCACACATATAGGCAGATAAATATCCATTATCAAACTGCATACCTTCTACCACATCAATTTCTGTTTTCATTGTCTTTGATTCTTCAATTGTGACTACTCCATTTTCTCCAACCTTTTCCATGGCATCTGCAATCATCTGTCCGACTTCTTCGTTTCCGGCTGATATGGCAGCTACTTTTGCAATATGTTCTTTTCCGGTTACCGGTCTGCTCATAGTAAGAAGAGCGTCTACTGCTGCGTCTGCGGCTTTCTTCATTCCTCTACGAAGAACCATTGGATTTGCTCCCGCTGCAATATTTTTCATTCCCTCATTCACAAGTGCCTGCGTAAGAACCGTCGCTGTAGTTGTTCCATCACCCGCAATATCATTTGTCTTCGTAGCAACCTCTTTGACTAACTGTGCTCCCATATTTTCATAACGGTCTTCAATCTCAATCTCTTTTGCAATTGTGACACCATCGTTTGTGATAAGCGGTGCTCCATAGGATTTATCCAATACAACATTTCTTCCTTTCGGACCAATTGTAACTTTTACAGTATCTGCAAGTTTATTTACTCCTGCTTCCATCTTCTGTCTTGCTTCAATATCAAAATCAATCTTCTTTGCCATATCTATGTACCCTCTTTCTTCCTATTCTACTATTGCAATAATATCTTTCTGGTCAACGATGATATATTCTTCCTCTTCAAATTTTACTTCTGTTCCAGAATATTCAGCGTATATTACCTTATCTCCTTCTTTTACCTGCATCGGCGTCTTCTTTCCATCTATTTCCTCTCCCGGTCCTACAGCAACAATCAATGCCTCCTGTGGCTTTTCTTTTGCGCTATCCGGAAGAATAATTCCTGACTTCGTCTTTTCTTCTGCCTCTAACTGTTTCAGTATCACTCTGTTTCCCAACGGTTTCATGTTCATGTCTTTTACCTGCCTTTCTTTTTGTTAGCATTCTTCTTTGGTGAGTGCTAAAACCATCCTAAAAAATGATGTAACTACCAACCAAATAACTTTTTTCTACTATGATTGAATAGTTACACTTCTTTGCTTCTTCTTTGAAGCTTCAGCAAGCGGTCAGTTATTTTTAAACCGTTTGTTTTTAATCTATTATAGTAAAAAAATATGGAATGTCAACACAAAAATCCATTTTTATACTTTTTTTATAAAGTCACCGTAAAGGCATATTCTTATTGCGTTAATTGGGCAAGATACACCCTCTCAAACAAAAAGCAGACTATGAAAATATGTAATCTTTTTCATAGTCTGCCATATCAGATACCAACTATTAGCTTAACATTACAGATTAATAAAGCGGTCTGCTTCCTCTGTCAGATTTCCGGCAACTTGTCTATTATCATTCATTGCGTCAGCAATCTCACCAATATCTTTCACTAAATCAGAGGTGTTAGTAGCTACATTCGTAGCGCCTTTTGCACTCTCATTTACCGCAGTATTGATGCCGTTGATAGAATCCGTTATGTTCTTCATCAGCTGTTTTAGTTTCACAGACATGTCATTGAAACCGGTTACAATCTCGTTTACATGAACTGCGTCTTCATTATACTGCTTACCGGCACCTACAAATCCCTCATAATCTGGAAGAATATTCTCATTAATATACTTCACAATGGAATCTGCACTTTCAGTCAATTCTTTCACTGCCTGAATTACCATGTTGTTAATGGTCTGAATATTGTTTGCTGCTTCCCGGCTGGAATTTGCAAGCTGACTGATTTCATCTGCTACAACAGCAAATCCTCGTCCTGCTTCTCCTGCTCTCGCTGCCTCGATGGAAGCATTCAGGGACAACAGATTTGTCTGGCTGGAAATACTTAAAATCTCATCTGTCAAATCATTTACCCTGTCAACGCTCTTACTGCTCTCAATTGCCTGCTGTAATTTATCAATAATATCATTGATGACATCACTTGTATTCTGTTTATTCTCAACCGCACTCTTCTCTAAATTCTCTGCACGTTTCTGCATATCTACAGCATAATCATAAAGTCCCTGTGATGCGTCAGATAATTCTATGATATTCTCGTCTACAACACCTACATTTTCCTTGATATCTGTAATGGTAGATGAAATCGTATCCATAGATGCGGACAATTCTTCCATCACAGCAGAAATATCATAAGAATTATTATTTGCAGTAGATACCTTATCAGATACTAAATTTACAATGGAACCAAGCTGACCAGAGCTTGTATTAATCTGTCCCATGATTCCCTGCAATGTCTTAATAAAGGTATTGATACCATCCGCTAAAGTACCAATCTCGTCTGTACAGAAGCACTGTACACGTTTGGTTAAGTCACCCTTGCCCGCTTCAATGGTAGCAATGACATCACGAAGCTGTGCATTGATGTTAATCAGACGCTTGCATACCCACTTCCAACAGATAAATACAACAAAGAGCAATACAAGAATACTTACTACAATCAATATAACGATGACGCGCGTTACCTGACTGTACACTTCATTTTGATGGGCCACTGCACTTTCCATATTGGCTTTGTTTACAGCTACCATGTCATCCAGTTTTGCAGTAAGGGCTACACCTGCCTCCCTTAAATCCGTATTCGCAAGCCCAGCTGCCTCTTCGTCCTGATCATTAGAACTGTATTCCAAAATCTTATCATAAATTACCAGATAATCTGCATAATCCGCTTTAAACTGTTTGAAACTCTCCTCCTCTTCTGCGGAACTGAGTTTCTTTTCATATTCTTCACACACGCTGCTAATCTGCGCTTTCAGAGAATCTGCTTCCTCTTCCAACGTTTTTAATCTGCTTTCATCACTTTCAACAATATGTGCAAATGCCACACGTCGCAAAGTCTGGTAAGAAATCGCTATATCATCTAACTGTTCGATACTCACCACATAATTGCCGGAAATGTCCTCGCTTGCCACCATAATCTGATTCGCACTTCGAAGACTGAATATTCCAAGTATAATCATCAGACAGCCCAGAACTGTAACCGGAATTAAAATCTTATACCTGATGCTCAGATTTTTAAAAAACATCATCATTCGTGTTTCCCCCTTTAGGTCGTTTTTACCTTGTTTTACATAATTTTACAAGATACTTTTCTCCCTATATTATACATGCTTTTTCCTTTTATGTCTAGTACCATAGTCCTTATTTATTTGTAATGTTGATGATTCTATACCTCCCGTATCTTCGCTACTTGCGGACATTTATCCAAAATAAACTTTTCAAAATTCTCTCCATTGCCAATACTAAATTTCGTTTCTACATACATTATTCCATTCTGCTTCGTGAACATAAGTACACTGCACGTTTTCATACGGTATATACCAATAATCTGATGATATTCTATCGAAACTTCCTGCTTTCCCTCTACAAGTTTCACATCCTGCCCGAAGGTCACGATGCACTCAGGATGCGCCCCATTATGTAAAGATTTATCAACCTCAAGCAGCCTTTCCAAAGTCAATTTGGGGGTCAACAGCGTTGTGACTATCGCAATAAACAAAAATACCACCCCAAGCGCCAGAAACACTTTATTGTCCCAAAGTATTCCCATCAAGCACAAAATAGCTGCCAGTGCCGCAAGAAGCACTCCTTCTGCAATGATTTTTCTGCATAGAATTTTATTTACATACTCCTTATACATTTCTCTGCTTGTATAAAAACGACTTTCAAACTGCATCAATAAATTTCCCCTTTGTAAACAACTTATAATAGCATTACATCTTTCTTTCAAATCCAAATTCATGCAATACAAGTTCATCATCAATTACTTCATCGTAAACTCCATCAACTCTTGCAAAACCATTCTTGATATAAAGGTTTATGGCTGGTTCATTGATATCCACAACAAAAAGTCTCAAGTACTTTGCCCCTTTATCCTTTGCAAGCACGACCGCTTTGTTAAGGGTTACACTGCCAATTCCTTTTCTTAAATGATTCACATTTACTGCAAGCCGGTCAATATATAACGCTTTATCCTGTCTGCTTTCCCATTTCACATAATTTTCTCCCGCATTGGAATCACATAATACGAAAGCAGAAACTATTTCGTCTTTTTCCATCAATACATAAAGGCGTTGCTTTTCAATATCCTCAGCAAAAAACTCACATGGATAAATTTCATCCCAAATCTGGATTTTGTTTTTATCCATGTGCTCTATTATTTTTTTATATACGGCTTTAAGCTGTGGTAAATCCGCCATATTCGCTAGTCTTAAATTCATTTTTACTCCCTTATTTAGCTAGTTCAAATTAAGTACCATACATTCATCTGAACTACTTTTAGCATTTCTAATCTGCCCTGCATAAGCAATTCCATATCTTCTTTTGATACAACAATATATTTAACCATAACGCAGTTCTCCTTTGTATTCTAATTTTTATCGAATACCTATATCTCCATTATGCTCTATCCCCTAAACGCTCTAACGCTTTTTCAAAAGATATACACTCCGCGTAGCGCCCTTTCCACATTTTCTCATTATAATATTGATATGTTTTTTCACCGGACAAAAATTCATTATCTACTGTCGTGTTGCATAATTCCGGTATCACCATTTTAAATCCATGCTCAAATCCGCATTTTACGGTAGCATCAATGCAGTAATCCGTCTGTAGACCCGCAAGCATAACCGTATTTTCTTTCTTTGCACGCAAGTATTCTAACAAACCACTTTCTTTAAACACACTGTTTACATGTTTATCAAAAATCTTTTCCTGCTCCGCCGGCGCAAATTCTTCATAAATATCAAAGCCCTCTACCCCTTTGGTCAATTCAAAACCATCGTCATGCCGAATATAGATAACTTCAACGCTATTTTTCCTCGCCATATGAATCAGTTCTTTTACATTGTGCACAAAGGTGCTGTATTTGTATAAATCTTCCGTCACAATCATCTTCTGTGTATCAACAATTAATAAAATCATTTTTTCCTCCTCTGTGACAATACCTGTTTTCTTCCATCATAGCATACTCCCTCCCTCTCTGTACACGAAAAGCCACAGCCACCTACACACAGAGATAACAGCTTTCTCTTTTCAATAATCTGCAGGGTAGTTCCACCCGCACCGCTTCCTTGTGTTTTCCATTTTTCCGGTCTAAAAGCATTGCAAACGCTAGATGTGCCATTTCCTTTTTGGGAATATGAATGGTGGTAAGCATTGGATCTGTTTTTTCTGACGCACTGATATTATCAATGGAAATAACAGACGGAATATATTCTTTTTTCTGACTGGATTTCAATGCCTTCAAAACTCCCAACGCCGTCGTATCATTCGCACAAAAAATCGCAGTGGGTTTTTCTTTCGATTTCAAAATCATATTCATAACGGATATACCTTCCTCCATCGTCTGATTCGTCGGATGAACATTCCCGTGATTGAGTGGCAAATGATGCTTTAACAAACTTTGATAATAACCAATATAGCGACTTTCGTAATTACAGTCACCAATATAGGCAATGTTTTTATGACCGAGAGAAATCAAATATTCCACAGCCATCTCTGCCGCAGTCGTACCATTACAAATCACTTCGTCATATTCATAATCTGTGGGATTTCTGTCAATTCCGGCAATACAACGGTATCTTTTTTTCAATGTAGGGATGAGATTGGCCGGACATTTTCCAAGAATGATAAGTCCTGTATCCGGCTTTTCCGAAATAAATGCAAGGGTATTGCTTTTTTGCTGACTTTGTACACTGGTGCTAGATTTATAGGGAATGTGCACCGAAGGATTTGTCTCCTGCCCTAATATCATAATCTCCTCTGCATGAAGAATTTCTCCTAAAACGCAGCCATTCTGCAATAATTCCTCCTTAAGGCAGCCAAAAAGTTCCAGAAAAAAAGCATCCTGTTCCATCGAATGAAATCGTGTCAGATAAATATCTACGGTATATGGCATTTCTTCTCTGGCATTTCCACGCCTTAAATCTACAGCGGCCGTATTTGGCACATAATTCAGTTCCGATGCCAGCTGCCAGATTTTTTCCTCTAAGCCTTTCTCATGGCAATGATGTCCCGGCTGATTTAATACTCTTGAAACGGTAGCAACAGATGTACCGGCGCGCCTTGCAATTTCTTTCATGGACATAATCTTTCTCCCGACCTTTCAATTCTCAATCCTGCGTGTTGATTCAGCAAACTGCATTTTGCCCCCCTCCACTTTTCATTTTTTGAAAACGATTGCAATTATATTTCTCACTTTTCTCATTTTGTTATTTCTCATTTTCTAAACTATCATAATATCCGTCTTTTTTCAAATGAAATCGTTTGCAATATTTACGAATGAATTTAAAATAAAAAATTTGTAAAATTATGTTTAGTCAAATTATAAAAAGTCACGCAGACAAAATGCCCTGATGTTTCCAGCAAATCTATGGCGTGACACATGGAGGTAATGATGAAAAAAAGAATTTTAACAAACCTATTATGCGTTGTTTCTGTCGGCGCAATGCTATTAAGCGGATGCGGCAATACAACTGCTTCCGAAAAAACGGAAATAAACATCGGCTATTTTAATAATGTGACCCATGCCCAGGCATTATATATGAAGTCCGAGCAGCTTTTAGAAAACGCCTACGGCGATACAGCCAAGGTTTCCTGGACTGCTTTCAATGCCGGTCCCGCCGAGGTGGAAGCGCTGTTTTCCGGTGATATTGATATCGGATATATCGGTCCCGTTCCGGCAATCACTGCCAATGTAAAATCAAATGGAGATGTGGTTATTCTCTCCGGCGCCACCAAAGGCGGTGCCATCTTGATTAAACGAAAAGATTCCGGCATTGAAAGTATTTCCGATCTTGCCGGCAAAAATGTAGCCATCCCACAGCTTGGCAACACACAGCATTTATGTCTGTTAGATTTGCTCTCCCAGAACGGTTTAAAACCTACTACGGAAAGTGGCGATGTAACCGTCAGTGCCATAGCAAATGCCGATGTGGGAAACACCCTGGAACGGGGCGATATTGACGCGGCTTTAGTTCCGGAGCCCTGGGGTGCAACCCTGTTATCACAAGGTGCAGAGCTTCTGCTTGATTATGACCAGATTTACATGGATGGCGATTATAACGTGGCTGTTGTAGTCGTAAGAAAAGAATTTATGGAAGAGCATCCCGACCTTGTAGAAGAATTTCTAAAGCAACATGAAGCTGCAACAGCAACCATTAACGACGACCCGGACAATGCTTTAACAGTTATCAACAACGAATTAGATGCAGCGACAGGCAAATCCTTAAGCGAAGATATTATAAAGGAAGCATTTACACGCATCGGAGTTTCTACGGATTTGAATAAAGAATCCATTACCGGTTTCGGTAATATCAGCGTAGAACAAAAATTCATTACTGCTGCTCCTGCAGAAGATGAACTTTATGCCAAATAAAAGTATATATTATACGATTTAGGAGAAACATTATGTCTTTAGTTATCAAAGATCTTTCCAAGCAATTTCATGAAAGTGATGAACACACCTTGAAAAATGTAAATTTAGAGATTGCATCCGGCGAATTTGTATGCGTGGTGGGCACTTCGGGCTGCGGAAAAAGTACTCTGCTAAATATTATTGCAGGTTTAGAAAAGCCGACGGACGGTCAGGTACTTTTAGACGGTGAAGTGATTACCCACCCCGGTGCCGACCGGACAGTCATGTTTCAGGAGCACGGACTTTTCCCCTGGCTGAATGTCATCGACAATGTAAAATTCGGCATGAAAATAAACGGTGTATCGAAAGACATTCAGGAGGAAAAAGCCATCCATTACCTGAAACTGGTCAATCTCTATGATTACCGCAATTACCCTATCCATCAGCTCTCCGGCGGTATGCGCCAGAGAACAGCTCTTGCGAGAGCTTTAACTATGGATTCCAAAGTACTTCTTATGGATGAACCCTTTGCCTCCTTAGATAAGCAGACTTCAAACCGTCTGCGGGAAGAGCTGCAGCGTATCTGGATGGAGACAAAACGAACCATTTTCTTTATCACCCACAGCGTAGAGGAAGCCGTTTACCTCGCTGACCGGGTCGTGGTGCTCTCTGCAGATACCCACAGTATCCGTGATATTATTTCTATTGATTTGGAACGTCCGAGACATGTCTATGCGCCGGAGTTTATCGAACTGCGCCACAGAATTTTAGAAGAAGTACGAGGGGAGGCGGTGTAAATTGAGTATGTTACTTTTTATCCTTATTTTAATTGCATTATGGCAGGGCTTTTACTATCTTGCCGTAGATGTTTTCGAAATCTGCAAATCCTATACGGTGCCTTCCCCTATCGGTGTTGGTCAGCGCTTTGTGGAGTCACTGTCCGACGGAACCCTGCTTAAAGCAACTTTCAATTCTCTCGGCAGGGGAATTGCCGGATATGCCATCGCCATCCTTATCGGTGTGATTGTTGGATTACTAATTCATCATTTTAAATATCTTCAGAAAAATTTAAAACCAATGCTGTTAGGATTACAGACTCTTCCTAGCGTATGCTGGGTTCCTTTTTCAATTTTATGGTTTGGCTTATCTACCAAAGCAATCTTGTTTGTGGTGGTGATGGGTGCCACTTTCAGCATTTCCATTTCCGTGGACAATGCCATCAAAAATGTACCGCCTATCTACTTAAAAGCTGCTCTTACTATGGGTGCTAAAAAAAGCCAGCTTTACAAAGATGTTATTTTACCTGCCTGTCTGCCGGAGTTAGTTTCCGGCCTAAAACAGGGATGGTCTTTTGCCTGGCGTGCCTTAATGGCAGGTGAGGTTATGACCACCTCCATCGGTCTTGGTCAGACCTTGATTACCGGACGTGATCTTGCAGATATCAATCAGGTCATGCTGGTAATGTTAGTAATTGTACTGGTGGGTATTCTTATTGATAAATGTATCTTCTCTGCCATCGAGCATCGTATGCTAAAAAAACGCGGGCTGTTGTCAGAATAAATACAAGATACTTTACAATCTCAGCATCTTAAATGCCAGAGTTCATGTGGAAAATGCCGGACTTATAAGTCGATACTAAAATTATGAATCTCCTGCACTACTTCCACATCCTCCGGCATATCCGGTACTGTATTAGAGCCAATCAATCCTACACAGAGATATTCTAATTTTTTGCAATTTGAAAGAGCAGAATAATCTGTAATGTCATTATCCTCTAAGTCACATCTTTCTAAATTTGTCAGCGCAGATAAAAAAGAAATCTCTGTCAAATCGCTGTTTAGAAGCCACAATTCTTTGATATTCGGATAGTGGGAAAAGAAATCAAAATCTCCTTTTTCCTCCGTCACCGCATCCTCTAAGTTCAAATCCTTCATATAAAATGTCTCAAGGTTTGGGTTGTCCACTAACAATTCTTTATCTAAAATTAGATTTCTACCCGGAATGACTGTTTCTACCGCAAATGTTTTTATAGTGGACATATTCAAAATACTCTCTGCGCCGCAGACTCCACCCATATTAGAAACCCT
>JAQXGQ010000171.1 GCA_029006795.1 Clostridiales bacterium
TCACATAAGGTCTTTAACACTTCCTCAATCTTAGCTTTCGTAAACTTATGAGGAGTTTCCTTACCCCAGCTGGTGAATACCTCGTCCGCATGATGGTGATGGTGTTCATGGTCATGACAACCGCAGGTGCAGTTCTCATCATGGTCATGATGGTGCGCGTGCTCATGGCAATGTTCATGGTGATGTTCATGCTCATGGTCGTGCTCATGGTCATGGTCGTGTTCTTCCTCATGGTCATGATGGTGTTCATGGTCGTGACAGCCACAGGTACAGTTCTCGTCGTGCTCATGATGGTGCTCATGGTCATGATGATGCTCGTGCTCTTCCTCATGTCTGTGCTGCTCTGCTAACAGTTTCATTTCTAAGGAATCCTGCCCCTCTACCACTTTCAAAATCTGCTCGCCCTTGATGGAATCCCACGGAGTTGTAATGATTGCTGCCTTACTGTTTAAGGACTGAATCTGTTTTACACAAAGCTCTAACTGCTCCGGTGTTGCACTCTGGCTCCGACTCAAGACAACCGTGGTAGCGTATTCAATCTGATTGTTGAAAAACTCGCCAAAGGCTTTCATCTGTTTGCTTGCCTTTAAGGCATTTACTACCGTGATCAAACCATTTAATTTTACGTCTTCCTCTTTTTCCACATCAATAACCGATTTCATTACATCAGATAATTTACCAACACCGGATGGCTCGATTAAAATACGGTTCGGATGAAATTTCTCGATTACTTCGTGAAGGTTCTTTCCAAAATCTCCCACTAAAGAACAGCAGATACAGCCGGAATTTAACTCGCTGATTTCAATGCCTGCATCTTTCAGAAAACCACCGTCAATACCAACCTCACCAAATTCATTTTCGATAAGGACTATTTTTTCCCCTTTAAATACCTCGTCTAACATCTTCTTGATAAATGTAGTCTTTCCTGCTCCAAGAAAACCGGATATAATATCAATCTTTGTCATCTTAATTACCAATCCTTTCTGCCGTCTGCGAATTCTGT
The DNA here is from genome assembly GCA_029006795.1 of Clostridiales bacterium. GTDB lineage: Bacteria > Bacillota > Clostridia > Lachnospirales > Lachnospiraceae > Roseburia. Next base: position 1,004 of record JAQXGQ010000171.1, read on the forward strand.
TCTAATGCTTCGCAGACACCTCTTTTAAACAAACACTGTTATTTTACTCCACTTTATCCGGTTTTGCAAATTTTGCCACAGATTTCATAAAACTTTTATATTTATACCAGAAAATCCTTAGACATTTTACCTATACTCGTCCTTCATGAGCTTTTTAAATACTTTCAATGCTGTTTTACTATCCCGCTTGCCAATAGCATCTTTCATTCCTAATGTAGCCAGAATAGCAACGGCACGTATTTTTGTCTCTTTTAGTGAATTCTCTTTGCTGGCACTAAACAAAAGTGACTGAACGATATTCATGCCCGCATAAGCAGCAAGCTCTGTAATATTTTCAAATCCTTTTGCCTTCTGAATAACTTGCATATTACTGTAATTAAAAAAACTTGTCTCCCTGTATTTTCCTACGGAATTCAATCTTTCTTTGATACGTCTTACTTCTTCATCTGACTTTTCATAATACTTTTTTAATAAATCATTATCAATCATCATACACCTGATGAAAACTACAAATTCCTGAACCTCTTTCATAATCGTTGAAATCGGAAGATCTGTAGCATCATCCAAAACTTCTCCAACCGTGTCAGTAATTACACTTGATACCGCTTCAAACATTTCTGTATTAATATGCTCTTTCCTTGTATCTGACGCTATCTTACCCTCACGATTCTGCCGTTCTCTTGCTTCTTCAAGAATTCTCTGCTGTCTTTCCGTTCTGTTCAGTTTCGTCTTTTCAAGCATTTCCGTATCTTCTGCACTTGCTTCTTCTGCTTTTTTTTCAGCTTCGTCTAAAGACTTCTTATCCTCTATTTTTCCGACAAGTGTCCTTCCGCATTCAATTACATTGTCAATTACTTCCTTTGCTTTGTTGGCATAATCAACTGCGTCTCCTATTGCCTCCTGAATTTCTCCTACACTTTCCGAAAAACCAGACAACGCTTCCTTGTATTCTTCGTACTTTTCTTCTCCAATCAAGGCATCCTTCACCTTAGAATAAACATTTTCGCTTGCCCATTGATCTAATATACCTGTTACCTCCGACAACTGGGTATCTTCAATATCAATATCATAGATTTCAGAGAAACATGTTTCAGCCGTTTTTGTAAACAGTCCTTTCTTTAGTAAATCACTGCCTTCTTCTAATACTTTTCCAAGACCATTATTTACCTCCTCCACCTTATCCAATAGCTGTTTTTTGATTATCTCGGTGTCATCTTCTATTTTATTCATTTTTCTCTTCACTTCACCAAGCATAATCCTTGTCGTATCCTGAATTTCTTCTTTCTGTTCCTCCTCATCGCTCTCCGCATCTTCCACCTCGTACCCCAATGGATCTTCTGTCGGATTTTTTCTGTTCTCCCTTTCTTTCAAACTGTCTACTATATTTTTGACAGGTTTAATCATCTCTTCTTCGTCGTCATCCTCCTCCTCATCATCATCTCCATCATTTTCTTCTTTCTCTTCTTTCTCTTCCTCTTTCTGTTCTTCCTCTTTTTCTTCTTTCTCTTCCTCTTTCTGTTCCTCCTCTTTTTCTTCCTCCTTTTCTTTCAAGCTGTCCTCTATAACTCCTTTCATATCCGAATAGAATTCTTCTATTGCATCAGACAAGGTTCCTTCCCTTTGTAATCCCTCAATACTATTGATGTAATTTGCACTCTTCACAGGAAGCACTAACAGTGCCATACGCTGATATTTAACAGGAAATTTATCTAATATGTGTGACAAAAGCCTTTTCCCTAAAAATCTTGTAACCACGTTGCCGGAACGATGAATATTCCGTCTTAGAAAAGCACTGTCAAATTGAAATTTTTCTGCCTCTTCCGCTGATACTCCGGCAAGGTAGACTTCTTTATCCTGTTCAAACATCCGGCGTTCGTTGGTTGCTCTATGTACAAACTGCAATGCACGACGGAACAATTTCCAGTCAATTGCTGTATTTCTGTCTGCCTGGTAAAAATGTTCCTTTGCCATTAGCTTCTCAGCCTTCACATTTTTGTACTTTGCAAAATCTATGCTGTCATCTATCTGTGTAGATAAAAGACTCTGAACCGCCTCACCATAGGAACGTTCCTCGACAACCACCTGTCCCCTTTCACTCAAAGTATCACGGATATATTCCGTTATCATCTGGTTTCGTCCCTTTTCATTAACATATTCCCTTTCTTTTAACCCGAACTGGTTCATCCACAGTCCTCTCTTAGAAACATCCAAAATATCCCTATTCTGTAAAGCCTTCACAAACAGTGCCTTTTCCCTCTCGTCTAGATCAAGATATCCCGCCAGAAGAACTGACTCTTCATCATTACCTGCATCCACATTATCTGACAGAAACTTCTCAAAAAGATTTTTCCCCTGTTTCTCCTTAATATTCTTAAATTTATCTCCATATTCCTTGCTCTGCTTTTTTGCTGCTTCATTTCCTGAATATTTAATATACTCTTTTGCATTGCGGCATGCCTGTATACGCAGATATTCCGTATCTGCTTCACTGATAAAGTCAATCGCCCGCTCCAATAGTTTCCAGTCTAGTAATGTCTTTCTCTTTAGGGCATCTTTTGCAAAGTCACTTTCTTCAATTCTTCTGCCCACAAAACTCACATCATCCCTGAGCTGATAGCTGAATAAGGTCTGCATTGCCTGTGTGCAGAACTTTGTCGTATTTGCCCGGTTGCCCATCACCTCTTCTTCTGCTTTAGTTCTACTACCCCAGAATTCTTTTGCATTCTGGTACATTTCCTCATTAGCAAATTCATGAACACTGCCATTTGCCCGATCGATAAAGGAAGTTCCTGTGGTATAGTCAAGCATCGTACGATTTTGCAGCACGGATATCAACATATACCCTTTTTTCACCTTGAAAATTTCTTCAATTTTTTTCCTGATTTCTATAACACTGCTGTCTCTATTACTATCCTCATTGGCAAACTGATTAAACTTTTCTTTAAAGCTTTCAATGCTCCTGACCGTTTCCGGAACCTTATATTTTTCCTCGGAAGCTCTGATACCTTTTATTTCTTCCGCAGCACAAATAGAACTAATGCCATTTCCAAGCCTTTCCCAATCCTTTGGAAGATTCTCTTCATACTGATTCATGCAAAGTTCAGTAAATGACATAGCCATGTCAAAATTATCCTTATTGAGTTCTCCTTCTTCATTACGGACTTTTTCCAATACCTTTGCATAGTTGATTTCCGGCGCAAATTCCCTGCCTTCAATATATGCCCTAAGCTGCTCCTGAATCTCCTCATTTACCTGAACCGCATTCTGTTTTTCCGTATCCATCAGGTCTGCATTTGGAAGAATATCATTAACGGATGCCTTTCCGGGTATCATCAATGCAAGCGCAAATATTTTTCTCTCATCATTTTCCAGTTTATTATACCGTTTTAAAACATCTTTATCCTTTGTCTGCACTAAGAACTGCTCTAAATCCTTCAATCCCACCAGAACGGGTGAACTATCCTGTTCCTGCTGCTGTGCACTTTCCTGCAGATACTTCCATTTCACCTCATCAGACAGCCATTTCTCTACTTTCTGACCAAATGACATTTTTAAAGGTTCATTCTCTACAATCTCTTTCCGGAAAAATGTTCCTAAAGCTGCCTTGCATTTTTCCATATCTTCTTCTCTGATTTGCTTTTCCTTAAGTTTGCTATCAAAAACCCAATACGCAGCCTCTAAAGACTCAAAGTACTTCATCCTCCGCGTAATTAACTTTTCAAACTCCTCCTGCTCCATGGTATAAACTGCCATTGCCGCACACTCTTTAAAATCTTTGAGTTCTGCCCGTATTGCCGCATTTTCCGTTGTCAGATTCTGCACAGTCTTAAGCATTGTTTTTCGAATTTCCAGTTTTTCAAAAGTCTCGTCCGTATTCCCTTTCTGGATGCTCCAAAATACCAGATGTGCCCTTATTTCCTTGCCTGTAAGGTTCTCTTGTCCCAGTTTCTTTTGTTTTAGTTTCTCATAAGCAGTACTTAATTCTTCTACCAGCTCGTCTGACAAAGGTTTGTCTTTTAATATCCTCTGCTCTATCAAACACTTTTTCACTACCGGTGGCATTTCTGCAAATCTGTCCTCTACATACTTTTTGGCTTTTTCAAATTCTGACTGCTTGATTCTGTCAAGTTTTCCATGGTGTGCCATAAGTGGGGAGCCCGCCTGCCACAATTCTTTACGAATTTTTCTCAAAGTCTCAATATCCTTGCGGTCAGCCTCTTCTCCTTCCGTCTTATGTTTTTCTATTTCCTCTATAATCTCCGCTTTATTATTTAGGATATTGTTGGCTTCTTCCACTTTCTGTATTTGGACTTCCCTCATAAATTCAGGCAAAAATTTACTATAATAAAGTCGCTCGAAATCATTCTCCCGAAGCAGCAGCATTTTTTCACTGAGTTTCTCTTCTAATTTCTTCTGCTCCTCCTGTGACAAATCACCGTAAAAATCTGATTTTCTTAATGTCTCTTCATTTTTCCCTTTTTGCGTATAATAATTCTTTATCAGATTGGAAAATTCCTCTTCATCTAACAATGCATAATAAGAATCAGGGTTATTTTTTATAATAACCAAAATATTTTTTTTGAAGACATCTTTCGACACCCCTGCTCTTTCCCTTAATTCACCTAAGTGTTTAAAAAGTGATTTATCCCCTACACGAAACAGCTTATCTACTGCATTTTCAGAAAAATCATCAACTCTCTTTACCCATTCCTCCTGACTCGTCTCATCACTATCGTTGAAAATCGCTTTATCATAGTACATAATAAACTGGATTTGCATAGGCAATGCCACATTTGAAGATAAGATATCTGATATTTTACCAATTTTACTTTTTTTCAATTCGGCTTTATATTGTTCAAACTGTTCTTCGCTTCCTGACATGATTTCACGCCAATATCTCGGTTTTTCCAGAAGGAATGGCAGTATTGCCTTAAACATTCCCCCTTCGTAATCTTCCAAATCAGTCTTCCGTTTCTTATAGAGTGCCGCTGCCTCCCCCATTTTTTGAGATTCCTCAAAATACTTCGATTTTTCTCCATTTACTTTCTTGTCATCATACAAGAGCATAATAGCTTTCGCCGCTTCTTCCCAGCTCTCTATTCCAAACCGCTCCCTGTTTCGTTCTATTATTTTTCTCTTCTCTGCCTCGGTTCCTTTTACCTCTTCTAAACCTGCCATCAGTTCAAGAAGCCTTATCTTCATATGCTCTGAGTCCTTAGTACTCTTCTCTAGCCCCCTCAGCATACTAGAAAGGTCATGATTTCTCTTTATGATATTGAAACTTGCTTCATTCAAGGTCTCTGTATACAGTTCCTTATTCTTATTGAGAAACACATCCTCATTCTTTTTTCCATACCCAAATACCATACTCTCTGCACCACAGAGAAGAAATTCTTTTATATAGTCTTGATTTGTTTTTTTTGTCTCATCTTTTATCAGCCCAAAAATATTTTTGAGTTCTTCCTTATCCTCTTCTAAAAAGCCATCCGGACCATCAAAGCCTTCTGTCATAGAAAGCCATTTCGATGTTTTGCCTAAAGAGATATCTATTGCAAATTTCTTTGTCTCTTCGTCATAAAGTTTTGCCTTTGCTTCTCGTTTTTTCTGCTCCGTCGCCTTTTGCATCTTCTTTTCAGCAGTTTCCCATTTTCTTGCAAACTCCTGTGTGAATAATTTGCATATCAAGAGAAGCTTGGTGTCTAGGTTTCTTGCCCTAATCAAGTCCCAAGCCTTTTTTACATAGGCAAATCTTTTGATACGGTCTTTTGATATCTGATCATTCTTCTTCCATATCAAACCTTTTTTTTCTGTCTCAGCTTTTATAACCTGATATTCTATGGTGTTGGTAGACTCTTTTCCCACCTCTAATGCCACATAGAAACGAAGGGTATCCATATCATGCTGTTTGACTTTTTGCTCATTTATCTCTTCTGCCCTTTCTAAAAGCGTTTTCTCATTTAGATTTCCCGCTAAGATATCAGAAAGAAGCTCGGCCTTTACCTCCTTTTCATAGAGACATTGGAGGGTACTCCATTTGTCCACACAGTTTCTCACATTAGAACGGAAAAACTTCATCAGATTGTTAAATTCTATATGGGTCAAATTGTCTAAATTATCCAGAGAATCTACATGTTCTAAAAATGGCATATGCTTTATCAGTTCCTTATTTTCGAGAATTTTTTCCATTGCCGCCTCTATATCCATCTCCATGCCATCTAGCTTAGAACCAAACTCCTGACATTTGCAAAACTCTTCTCTTATCTTCTTTCTGTAATTTTCCGTTTGGATTTCGAGATTATTTCCCTTTTTAGCGTATTCTTCTCTGCTAAACAGCTCTTTCTCTGCTTTCTGGCTATCTAATTGTTCTAAATATTGTGACAACTGCTCTTTAAAACGTTTTTCTGCAAGAAAAATATTCTTTTTATACCATTCCTCTATACCATCCCACGCCTTGCTTCCATATTTCTTTTCCTGAATCTGCTCCTGAAATGCTTTTTGATTTTTTTCCATTAATTCCGGACAACGTCCCAGCTTTTCCTTCATCTTCTCCGCTGTATAATCTTTCCACTCGTTTGCCCGCTTCTTTTCGTTTTCTTTTAATATTTCCTCGTCTTCCTCCCAGTCATCTAATCTGAAAAGCTCCGAGCCACTCTGCTCTTGAAGATAATTGCCGGCTGCCTCTTCAAAACCTTCGAGTTTCAATTCTCTGACAGCCTTGCGAAAATCACTCTCACGGTGATGAAGCTTCGTATCCTTCAAGTTCATATTATCAATAAAATCCCACACCTGACTGTACACAATATTAGAAGAACCTGTAATCCAACTGCCTCCCAACTGTTTTCTTATTTTCTTTACTGCTCTTGACCGATTTAAATTAAAGAAATTCTTATTTACCAAAAGCTCTATGGTTTCCAAATTCAATTTTGCCTGCTCTGCTAACTCTTTACATATCTTTTCATAAACACTGTCATCCTTTTCGTTCATGATAAGGAGCTGCATCTGTTTAGACTCCCATAACTCCGTCAAGTCAGATTCCTTAAATTCTACCTTAACATCACGCAGAATATCCCTAAAACCTTTCTTTCTCTTTTCCCACCTCTGAATCTCCGAATCCTTTGTCATTTCTTCAAGGATCTTTTTTTTCTTTTCTTCCGTCATCTCACCAAGAAAATCTGTATCCAGTTTCTGAAGCAGAATCTGAGCAGCTTTTTCTTTTAACAGTTTCATATCCTGATATAGGTTTTTATTATTTTCCAACAGATTTCGCGCATCGGTAATTCCATTGTTTATCTTTTCTCTTAAAAAATTCACTTCCTTATCAAAATTCTCTGCATACAACCTGTCCCCAAAATATTTTTTTACCAGTTCGTAAACCATTGCTTTGGGCCAGATATCTTCCTCAATACTCTCACTCACAATTCTTGCAATGGCAGATAGACGTTTTTTCGCCAGTTTCTCCTTCTCTGCCTGTTCTGCCTTTTCTCTCTCTTCTGCTTTTTCTTTCTTTATCTGATTAACTGTAGACGCATGTTTTTCCATAAAACTGTCACTGACACAAAGATAAGAGGCAGCCAGAGTAGACGCTTCTGCGAATCCACATAGTTTTGCAAAAGCATTTATATTTACCGCACTTTCATCCCTAGCATTTACCTCATTGCGTAAAGCAACGGTTACACAATTGTACAGCAAAAGATAACAGGACTGTGGATCTCTTGCACTAACAGGCTCCTCATCTTCTTCCATTTTTTCAAACAAATAACGGGCTGCATTTGCTTCCACCTTAAGATTCAATTTTCGATATTTTTCAAGAGCCTCTTTTGCTTTTGCTACGGTAAAGCCCTCTGCATTCTGATTGTGGAGCATTGAAAATAACTCACACAAACTCTTAAATTGTCCCTGTCTCTCTTCTTCTTTTATCAGGTTTAACGGTTCAAATCCGGATGTCTCCTTTTCCATTACTTTCTGAAATTCTGAAGTAATTTCAGTTATCGTACTCTCTGTCTCCTCTTTTTGCATAAGCGCAGACATTTTTTCTTCCATTGTCGCAGTCATTCTGTCTGCCGGTTCAAAAAAAAGACGTTTTCTTTGCTCTTCCCCCTCTAGCAATGCTTTTCTCTTTGCTCTTCTCTGCTTCTTGCTCTGGCTTTCCCATTTTGACTCTTTATCGGTAATCATTTCTTTTTCTGCCTGCAGAAATTCATTCGAAGGATTTCTGTAAGATGACAAAATGTCTCCTCCGCGCTGCTGTTCTTGTTGGGAGTACTTATACTGCTGTTCTGTATTTATCTGAAAATTCTCTTTTCCTTTTTCCTTTTGTAATTTATTACACATAATATGTACCCCTCTCCTTTGTTTTTTCCTCACACATCATATATTAACGCTTATAAATTTCTGTTTCTAAAATACCATGACTCATATATATCCATACCGGGTTGCAGTTACCTAGCAGTCTTTCTGCCAACAAAAAGGATTTTTCATTCACACAGGCAAATTCAATGCTGAATACTTCCTCCGATTCTTTTAATATATTTTTTGCTGCTTCCATCAACAAGGAAACTCCGCCCGCTACACAAGAAGCCTCCACAAAGAAAAGTAAAAGATTGAGTCTTCCCCATTCTTCCCCCTGTTTAAAAAGAACAATCCCTCTTACTACATCATCTACGACCAGTGCCATGCTCTTTTTCGCATCTACTCCTAGCAAATCCAGACGACTTACCATAAATTTTCTGTTATCCTCATACCGTTTTCTCATTTCTATAATCTGATAAGTTGTGAGATTTCTAACCGGAATAACAGAATTATTTCCTTTATATTTTTTTCCTATATCCGTCATCAACGGGGAGGCTTCCAGTTGCTCTCTCGTAATTATATAATTGGGTATTTTTTCTCTCTGCAAATCAAATCTTCTTTTTGCCAACAGATATTCTAAAACAACCGCCTGATTATGATTAGAGTCATAGCTGATTGTAAGCTCCTCTGCTCCGGTTTTGACTGCATATTCAATCGCAGCATCTAACAATCTGCCACCTACATCCTTCCCTCTATATTCCGGTTCCACCCAGAAAAAGGATATGGTATAATCATCCATTCCCATCTCTAAAACAATGGCTCCTGCCGCGTTCTCCTTCTCAAGACAACCAATCGCAGATACGTTTTTCCGCAGTAGGCTCTTAGGTATCATTCCATAAAACAATTCCTGGTTTTCCTGTGTAATCATTACTATTTTCATTTACTCCCCCATCTTTCTCTAATCTTTTTATTTTACAATACATTTTCTTGTTTTCATTACTAATTTATCATATTTTTCTTTATAAAATCACTATTTGACGTATTTTTTAACAAATCTTTATTTTTTTCAGATAAGTCTTTCGTAGTCTCACAACTGTTTAATAGCATAATAACCTAAAAAAATCCCCGCATTCCTTATGAACATTAGGATGCGAGGATTTTTCTCCTCAGATTTCATAAAACTTTTATATTTATGCTTTCTGAAACTGCATATTATAGAGTTTTTCATAGATACCCTGTTTTGCCAACAGTTCATCATGTGTTCCCTCTTCCTCGATACCCTCCTCCGTCAATACCAGAATTTTCTCTGCGTTTTTGATGGTAGAAAGTCGATGGGCTATCACAAACGTGGTACGATTTTTTGCCAGCTTTTCTAAAGAATCCTGCACAACTTTCTCACTTTCATTATCCAGTGCTGAAGTTGCCTCATCAAAAATAAGTATGGGCGGATTTTTTAAAAATACTCTTGCGATGGAAAGGCGCTGTTTCTGTCCGCCGGAGAGTTTAATTCCCCGCTGTCCGATATCTGTCTCATACCCGTTAGGCAGGGACATAATAAACTCATGGGCATTGGCATTTTTCGCCGCCTCAATAACTTCTTCTCTAGTGGCATCAGGCTTTCCATAACGGATATTATCATAAACCGTTCCAACAAAAAGATATACATCCTGCTGTACAATTCCAATATGATCTCTTAAACTTTTCAACGTCAAATCTCTGATATCTTTTCCGTCAATTTTCACACTGCCGCCGGTAACATCATAAAATCTGGGAATTAAAGAACAAAGCGTGCTTTTCCCCGCACCGGAAGAACCTACTAACGCCATGTAAGAGCCTGCCGGCACCTGCAGATTAATATGGCTTAACACGCGTTCTGTATTTTCTTCATACTGAAAAGACACATCCTCAAAGGAAATATCTCCCCGAACCTCTGATAATTCCTGTGCGCCTTCTTTATCTTTAATATCCGGCTCAATATTCATAATTTCCTGAAAACGCTCAAAGCCGGTATAACCGTTCTGGAACTGCTCTGTAAAATCAATTAACGTGCGCACCGGTTCCGTAAAGACACTGATATATAACAGAAAGGTCACAAGGTCGCTGATGTTCACCTTTCCATAAGCAATGAGAATGATTCCTGCTAAAATGACACAAACCTGTATCAGGGTGGTAAACGCCCCCATTCCGGCGCTGAAACTTCCCATATAATGATAGCTGTTCTTTTTCGCTGCAAGAAATCCCATATTTCCCTCATGGAATTTTTTGTTTTCAATCTCTTCATTGGCAAAGGATTTTACCACCCGGATTCCGGACAGATTATCCTCAATCTGCGCATTGATTTCAGCAATTTTTACACGGTTCTGGCGAAATGCCAAACGCATTTTTTTATTCATATAGTAAGCAAAAGCAAACATAAACGGCAACACCACAAAAGCTGCCAACGCCAGTCTGGGATTGATACTCAGTAAAATGATAAAAGCGCCAATGATTTTGATCACGGATAAAATAATATTTTCCGGACCGTGATGCATCAGTTCTGTAATATCAAACAAGTCTGTCGTGATACGGGACATTAACTGCCCCACCTTCTGATTATCATAGAAAGAAAAAGAAAGTTTCTGAAAATGGTCGAAAATCTCTGTCCTCATATCAAATTCAATTTTTGCTCCCATGACATGTCCGTAATTAGAGATAAAGAACTTGCTGTAGCAGTCCACCGCCACCATCACAAACAATACCACCGCAATCCATTTTGCCTGGCTTAATATTGTCTGAGGCTCCATATAAATTAACGTAGATGTCACATAACGCACCACTAACGGCAATGCTAATGCAATCGCCGCAGACAATGCCGCAAAAAACATATCAGCCCAGAAAACACCAAGATATGGTTTATAGTAAGAAATCATCTTCTTTAAATTATCGCTCATTGTTTCCTCCCTGCTGTCCTTATTTTTAATAACTTTCTTTATTTTATCAAGTTCTATTAAAATGTCAAATAAATATGGTATACTTAAACTATAGATAGTACACAGACAGGAGGATAAAGAAATGAACACACAAACACCAAGAGAAATGTATTACGAAACACTTGCTAACACGATTATCAAAAATTTAGAGAAACGACAGATGGAAGGTTTCTACTGTCCTACCGTAGAAGAGGCTGAGAAAAAAATCTTTTCCTATCTCACAGACGGCTGCAGCGTATCCTTCGGCGGTTCCATGACGTTAGAAGACACCGGTATGCTGACCGCATTGCGCCATGACCCAAATATCCGTCTAATTGACCGCGCCAATGCGAAATCCCCGGAGGAAACAAAACAAATTTACCATGATGCCTTAAATGCAGACTTCTATCTGATGAGCACCAACGCCATCACTACCGCAGGTGAATTAGTCAATATCGACGGCAACGGAAACCGCGTGGCTGCTTTAATTTACGGGCCGGAACATGTCATTATCCTAGCAGGCATGAACAAGGTGGCTGCAGATGTGGATGAAGCCCTCTCCCGGGTTCATAATGTTGCCACACCCATGAACTGCAAACGATTACATAAAAATACTCCTTGTGCAGCTACCGGCATCTGTGCAGACTGCCTTTCCACGGACTGTATCTGCAATCAGGTAGTTATCACCAGAAGAAGCGGCATACCGGGACGTATCAAGGTTATTTTAATCGGCGAAGAGTTCGGCTATTAGAAAAATTGAAATCTTATATGCGCATCCCGCACGGAGTGCTTTTGTCGTATAGGGAACGAAATTTCCTATACGACAATGAAATGTGCGCCGCAAGGTGCACATGATAAAAAGGCTATCGCATTTGCGATAGCCTTTTAGCATACAAAAATTGATTATCAATTAGTTGTATTTTCTTTTTCTAGCTGCTTCAGATTTTTTCTTACGTTTTACGCTTGGTTTCTCGTAATGTTCTCTTTTACGAATCTCCTGCTGGATACCTGCTTTGGCGCAGTTTCTTTTGAAACGACGTAAAGCGCTATCTAAAGTCTCGTTTTCTTTAACAATTACACTAGACATTATCTCACACCTAACCTCCCTCCAGTTGCGTATTGTGCATATTCAACTGTTTGGGTAATATTTATTGCACTATATAGTATTATAGCATATTTCCCCGGTTCGTCAACCTATTTTTTAAATAATTTCTGAATTTATAAATTTCTTTTATGCAATCTGGCCCTCTAATGCTGTCTTTGCCTCTGCAATAGCATCCGGAATGCCTGCCGGGTTCTTGCCACCCGCCTGCGCCATGTTCGGACGACCGCCACCGCCGCCGCCGACTTTTCCTGCAATGCTCTTAATCAGATTTCCTGCATGAGCTCCCTTTGCCATTGCCCCCTCAGTTGCCATAGCAACAAGATTTACTTTTCCGTCACAGGAAGAAGCTAATACTACAACGCCTTCGCCTAATTTGGCTTTCAACTGATCTCCTAAATCACGCAGACCGTTCATATCCACACCGTCTACACTAGAAGCAAGCAGTTTCACACCCTTCACTTCTGTCACCTGATCCATGACATCTCCTAAGGCTTCCTGTGCTGCCTTGCTCTTTAAGGATTCATTTTCACTGGTGAGAGCCTTGATTTCCGCCATCATATGCTCAATCTTTTCCACTAGGGTTGCCGGAGTTGCTTTGGCCGCCTTTGCTGCTGCTGCTAACTCTTCTTCAATCTTCTGATAATAAGCAAATACATTATCTCCTGTCAACGCTTCGATACGGCGGATACCTGCTGCCACACCGCTCTCGGAGACAATCTTAAAGGCCGCAATCTCGCCTGTATTCTTCACATGCGTACCACCACAGAACTCTTTCGAAAAATCACCCATAGAAACTACTCGTACAGTCTCGCCGTATTTCTCGTCAAAAAGCGCCATAGCCCCTGTCTTTTTCGCTTCCTCTGCTGTCATAACAGCAGTCTCTACTGCGATATTCTCTGCAATCTTTTCATTTACCATCTTCTCAACGTCAGCAAGTTCTTCCGGTGTCATTGCTTCAAAGTGGCTGAAGTCAAAACGTGTTCTCTCTCCATCCTGGTAGGAACCTTTCTGCTGTACATGTGTACCGAGTACCTCACGAAGCGCTTTCTGCAGCAAGTGTGTAGCAGAGTGGTTCTTACAGGTCTTTTCACGAAGTTTGGTATCTACGGATAAGGTGACAGTATCGCCGACCTTAATCATACCGCTTACCACTTTTCCGATATGACCAACTTTACCGCCTAACAGTTTTACCGTATCTTCCACTGCGAACTCACCGTTTGCAGTACGGATTACACCTTTATCTCCCTGCTGTCCACCCATAGTAGCGTAAAAAGGAGTTTCCTTTACAATAATGGTTCCCACTTCGCCGTCGGATAACGCCTCTACCAGTTCCGTCTCTGTGGTCAGCACTGTCACCTCAGAATCGGCTGTCAGCTTATCATATCCAACAAACTCTGTCGTGATAGACGGATCAATAGACTCGTATACCGTCACATCTGCTCCCATATAGTTTGTAACCTTACGGGCTGCTCTTGCGGTGGTTCTCTGTACCTCCATTGCTTTTTTGAAGCCCTCTTCATCAATGGTAAAGCCTTTTTCCTCTAAGATTTCCTGAGTTAAATCCATCGGGAATCCATAGGTATCATACAGTTTGAAAGCCTCCTCACCGGATAAGACCTTCTCACCCTTGCTCTCCATCTCTTTTTCCATATCGGAAAGGATAGCAAGTCCCTGATCAATGGTTTTACTGAACTTTTCTTCCTCCTGAGTTAATACCTTGAAAATGAAATCCTTTTTCTCCTCTAACTCAGGATATCCATCCTTGCTCTCGTTAATGACAGTAGCAGAAAGTGCTGCCATAAAAGTTCCCTCAATGCCAAGCATTCTTCCGTGACGTGCGGCACGGCGGATGATACGACGGAGCACATAACCCCTGCCCTCATTAGACGGCATGATACCGTCAGAAACCATAAATGTCGCTGAGCGGATATGGTCTGTAATCAGACGGATAGAAACATCATCTAGGGCATCCTTCTGATAGGTTTTTCCAGATAACTCACAAACTTTATCACGGATTGCTTTCATGGTATCAATGTCAAAGACAGAATCTACATCCTGCATCACAACAGCAAGACGCTCTAATCCCATACCGGTATCAATATTTTTCTGCTCTAATTCTTCATAGCCACCCTTGCCGTCACCGTTAAACTGGGTAAATACGTTGTTCCATACCTCCATGAAACGGTCACAGTCACAGCCTACTTTACAGTCCGGGCTGCCACAGCCGTATTTTTCTCCGCGGTCATAATAAATCTCAGAACACGGACCACAGGGACCTGCACCATGCTCCCAGAAGTTATCACACTCTCCGGTTTCCGGATCACGGTAAAATCTGGTGATACGCTCTGCCGGAACTCCGATTTCCTTATTCCAGATTTCAAAAGCCTCATCATCTTCTCCATAGATAGACGGATAAAGCCTGTCCTCCTCTAATCCTAAGACCTTCGTCAAAAATTCCCATGACCACGCAATTGCCTCATGTTTAAAATAATCACCGAAAGAAAAGTTTCCAAGCATCTCAAAGAAGGTCAGATGTCTCGCTGTCTTGCCGACATTCTCAATATCGCCGGTACGAATACATTTCTGACAGGTAGTGACTCTCTTTCTCGGTGGAATTTCCTGACCTGTAAAATATGGCTTTAACGGTGCCATACCTGCATTGATTAACAATAAGCTCTTGTCATTGTGTGGTACCAATGAAAAGCTGTTCATGCGCAGATGGTCTTTACTCTCGAAAAATTCAAGGTACATTCTGCGCAGTTCATTTTCTCCGTAAAACTTCTTCACGACTAGTTCCTCCAACGTACTATTTTGCAGCCTCATTTTCTACTGCAGTTTTTGCATCCTTGCGCTCTCTTAATTTTTTACCAGCGAAAAGTCCTAATCCGGCGATTGCCGCAAGAATTAATGCTATCACAAAATAATGTACAAACCATCCCAAAAATGCCATAATAACTACCTACCTTTCTTTAACCAATTAAGTATATCGCAACTATTTCCCAATCGTCAAGTCACAAGCAGAAACATTCTATTCTTCCTGAATTTCAAAGACCTGATTCTCATGGGTAATCTCAACAATTCTCTCTGCCATAGCGGCATTCGATATTTTTCGCTTATACTGTGAAATTGCAGAATAATCCTGCCACATGTGCATCGGAAATACATATTCTGCCGAGGTATTCTGCAGGAAATAATCGATGCCTAAGGTCTGATACTGCTCTAACCTCGGATCCATCGGAACAAAGGCAATATTGATCGACTTTTTCGCAATCCGCTGTATCTGCCCCTTATAATTTTTTTCCATCGCTCCGTTAATCAGATCCCCCGCTCCTTCCCAGCGCCAGTTATTCAAATCCCCCGCATGGAAAAAGGTCGCTCCGTTGGTCTCCACATAAAATGCCACCCCGGCATCCGTAGAGCGCAACGTCTCAATCTCTAAATCCTTAACCTTATATTTTTCACAGGCTCCCACATATAAAATCTTCTCACGGATATCACTCAGAAATCCGTGCTTTTTCAAAAAATTCGGGCTTAACTTGCAATCCTTTGAAAAAATGTAATGAATATTTTTGTATCTCTCTGCCCAGTGGAGTACATCCATGTCAAAATGATCCTGGTGCTTGTGACTGGCAAACACATAGATTGGGGTATCCGGCTCATACTCCGGTATCACGCCGTGAAACTGATATCCGTTCACCCTGTCACCGGCAAACCAGTCAAAAATCAGCACCTTGTCATCCACTTCCACCAGAAAGCAACTGTGATGTATAAAAATTACCTGCATAATTCTCCTTACTCTTACCTTATTTACCGCAGTATAGAAATTCTTTATTTTGTGAGTAACCAGACTAAAATGACTGCTATTCCCATAATGAAAAAATTTACTTCATTCTACCAATGATTTCGTTAGCATGTCTGTAAATTTCTTTTTTATCAAATCCAATATCAAATTGGTTATCTTCATACAAGATTTTTCCGTTTACCATTGTCATTTTTACATTCTGCTTGCTGCCGCTGTATACCAGATTTTTGACAATATTATTTTCCGGCTGCATGTTAGGCTGCTGTAAATCAATCATAATGATATCCGCTTTCTTGCCAACAGCAAGGCTGTCACAGTCATCTAGCAGCATGGCATGAGCACCTCCTGCAGTTGCCATATAAAGTATCTCATCTGCACCTACGCACTCTGCATCCATCTCGCGAACCTTTGCTAAAGCAGAAGTTAAAAACATCTCGCGGAACATGTCAAGGCAGTTATTGCTTGCCGGGCCGTCGGTTCCAATTGCCATAGAAATCCCCTCATCCGTAAAACGCTTCACCGGACAGATACCGGAAGCTAATTTCAGATTTGATGCCGGATTCGTAACGGCTGTCAGATTTCTCTTTTTAAAGATTTCAAAGTCACCTTCCTCAAACCATACACAGTGGTAGCCGCCTCCGCCGTATTCATACATGCCAAGACTGTCGGTAAGTGCCGTCGGTGTCATACCCCAACGCTCTTTGCACTCCTCTACCTCTAATTTTGTCTCGGAATTGTGCAGCCATACCGGAGATTTTAATTTCTGTGCCAGTTTCGCCACACCTTCCATCAATTCTTTAGACGTGGTGTATTCCGCATGGAAACCTACAATAAAGGTGGTCAAATCACTCATTTCATTTACAATATGATAATTCTCTTCCATCAGTTCTACCGTACCGCCGTAATTGTTGAGGCCACTGGTCTGCACGGTACGGAAACAGGTATCTGCAGAAGCCTTTGCGTTCATCGGCGGGAAGAAATACATATCAAAGTTTGAAGTAATACCGCTGGTTAAATACTCCATAATTCCTAAGATATTCAGCCAGTACACATCATCTTCGGTAAGCTGTCCCTCTCTTGGGAATACCTGCTGATTTAACCAATCCTGCAACGGCAAATCATCCGCATAGGAGCGTAAAAATGTCATTGCCGTATGGGTGTGGGCATTTTTAAAGCCCGGCATCAAAAGATTGCCCTTAACGTCAATTTCCCGCTCCCAGACTAACACTTCTCCTGTGCTGCATACCTTATCAATGCCTTCTTTTCCGTCACCAATGTAAATGATGCTGTTTCCTTTCACCCAGAGTTCTCCCTCTGTGATGTAAAATTTGTGGTTCTCTGCTGTCTGCAAAATTTTTGCATTATAAAAACGAATATTCATATGTTCCTCCCTGTATCTGCCTAATTGTTCCGCTTATTCTCTTCTGCCTACCTGCCAATATTTTTGATGACCTCTGTCACAAGTGCCTTAAATTTGGGAGCTACACTGTCAGCAGTCTCCTGTACTTCCTCATGGGATAACGGAACAGCGGTAATTCCACAGGCAAGATTCGAAATACAGGAAATCCCCACCACCTTCATGCCCATGTGTCTTGCTGCAATAGCCTCGCAGGCGGTACTCATTCCCACCGCATCAGCACCTAAGGTACGGCACATTGCCACCTCCTTCGGCGTCTCAAACTGAGGGCCGGATAACTGCATATAAGTTCCTTCTTTGATATCAATATCCAAATCTAACGCAGCCTTTCTTACGATTCTCTGCAAATCCAAATCATAAATCTGGCTCATATCCGGAAAACGAACCCCAAGCTCGTCTATATTGGCTCCCCGAAGCGGTGACGGTACAAAACTTCCTATCTGGTCTTTAATCAGCATAAAGTCTCCCGCCTTCATGCCAAGCTGAATCCCCCCTGCTGCATTGGTTAAAAATAAGACCTGTGCTCCCATCATTTTCATCAAACGCGCCGGAAGCACCACATCAGACATCTCATAACCCTCGTAATAGTGGACACGCCCCTGCATACATACAACAGGCACTTCTCCCACGTAACCAAAAATAAATCTGCCCTTATGACCAGGCACCGTGGAAACCGGAAAGCCTTCGATATCGTGGTAGTCTAATGTAGCCTCTACCTTGATATCGTCGGCATAGTCTCCTAAACCGGAACCTAGCACAAGGGCAACCTTTGGCGTAAAATTAATTTTTGATTTATAACTCTCATAGCATTTTTGTAATTTTTCGTATACTGGATTCATAAATAACCTCGTTTCTCTGATTTTCCTGCACAAAACCCGTGGTGCACTTACTCATTGCTTTCGCGAATATTATAACAAGAAATCAGAGGGCTTACAACCTAATAAACGAATTTTCAACTTTACTCTGCTAACTAATCTTACTGTTTCTGTCACAGGTATACACTAATTTTTCCCCATAAGTTTCTTCGTATATCTGCTTCCAGACTTCATAATTTTTATCCCGCATCATTTCCACATTTTCGGCTTTTGTCTTATGGGAATCCGGGTAAATAGGCTCCGCCACATGAATGGTATATTCCTGCACATAAAAGCCGTCATCCCCTAAAATATCGCTGTCCTCCATCGTGATAAAGCAGGGCAGCACCGGCACATGGTTCTTTGCCGCAAAGGTATAGGCTCCCTTTTTCAGCGGCTTAGGCTTCCTGTAATTCCACCACATACTCTGCTCCGGATAAATCAGCATAAAATCTCCGTTCTGTAGTACAATATCCATTGCTTTTAAAAATTTTTTCATAGTATCTTTGTTAGAGCTCAATGGAAATGTATTGCAGTTTCTCATCAGCATTCCATAAAAACCCGGAAAATTTGTATAATTTCCTTCTCTGATTACCCGGTAGAATTTCCTGTCTTTTTGTTCTGAAGCCTCATAGGCAATCTGAATGGCAAAACTATCATAGGCATTAAAATGATTACAGGTAATCACAGCACCGGAATCTAAATTTTTAAAATTTTCAATTCCCTTAATATCTTTGATAATCAGTTTTTTATTTTCAAGAATGTTGTTTAAAAAGCCCCTTGCCACGCTGTAGGTAAGTCTTGTTTTTATTTTACTGCTTAATTTTTTTCTGAGATAATCAATATTTTCCGGCTTTAATTCTTTTGTAGGCGGGTCTTCCTCCACATCTTCGTCAAATCTTCCTTCTCGCTCTAACTTAGCGATTTTATCTAAAACAATTAATCGGTCCTTCGCTTTGAGTTTTCCGCTATTTAATAGATTTAGATAGTTATTTTCTTTTGCAATCTCATCCTTTGCAGTCTGGAGCAATCGTTCACCGGAGATGCGGTCTGCCTCCCGCTCCTCATCCGTGTAGCTGTGCAGTACCTCTTTGATTTCTTCATAAACCGGAGTATCCTTTGCATATTTCCAGAAGTATTCCTGATAGCGGCACTCCTCATAATGCCACGGTTTTGAGACCATAATATAATGTATCATCTTAAACGTCTCTTCCCCATAAGCGATGTTTCCAAATACCTCCGTATTCCACTGCTGCTCTAACCAAAATATACGATTTTTACAAATCAAATTCAAATAATCTTCATCCTGTGTCACTACAAAATTATACATATGAAGCAATTCGACAAACTGGTCTAACACATGGTTCTTCCGAAATTCATTGCAGTTAATCAAAAGCAGTCCCGCATTAAAATAATGGTATCTATCAATGCCGAGC
>JAQXGQ010000172.1 GCA_029006795.1 Clostridiales bacterium
CTATGGAACGAAAGAGAACCAGGAAGAGATTAAAAATAAAATGTCGAAGTTCATTCTCAGCGTGGAAATGGAAAACTGGGAGAAGGCGGAGCTGTTTGCAGATATAATTAAGCAGTTGACTGCGGAAGCACCAAAGGAAGTAAAAAATGCCGTGTTAAAAATGAAAATGGCAGTACAAAAAGAAGATTACGAAAAGATACAGACCGCTTTTGAAGTGTTACAAGCGTTGTTTTAGTCTGTTTAGGAGGGAAGACTATGGACAATGGGGATAAAGAAAAAGTACGAATACTAATTGTAGATGATGTGGAAACAAACCGTTTTATTTTAAGAAATATTATTGCAGATATGGGATATCAGCCTGTTTTAGCTGAAAATGGTGTGCAGGCATTGAAACTGATCTCAAAATGCTGTCCGCAGTTGATACTCTTGGATATATCTATGCCGGAGATGGATGGATATGAATTTTGCAAAATTATGAAAAGTAATGCTGAAACGAGAGATGTTCCCATCATATTCATTTCTGCCTTTGATGATGTGAGGGATATTGAAAAGGGATTTTCACTGGGGGGAGAAGACTATATTACAAAACCTTTTATTCCGGAGGAAATCAAGGCAAGAGTCGGCATTCGATTAAGGTTGCACGATGCAAACCAGAAACTGTTAGAGAGCAATAGAAAACTACAGACAGTGGTAAATCAGCAGTTAAAACAAATTGAACAGGAAAAAAAGGCTGTGCTTTATGCACTTGCAAACGTTGCGAGGGAAAATTCCTGTTATGATGAAGAACATTTAGGCAGGCTTCAGTATAACTGCAGAATCTTAGCACAGGCAATGCAGCTTTCCGAGTCATATGAACATATTATTTCAGATGCCTATATAGAAGCCTTAGAATTATCCGCTCCCTTGTGTGACGTGGGTAATGTGGCAATTCCGATAGAAATACTTAAGAAAAAATCGCATTTGACGGAACACGAAATGGATATTATGAAAACCCATACAATGATTGGCGCGAAAATACTGCAGGACATCAGCGCTACCGGGGATTATAACGATTTTATTAAGGTTGCGGTAGATGTGGCTCATTATCATCACGAAAACTGGGACGGAACAGGATATCCATGTGGAAAGAAAGGAAATGATATTCCGCTTGCAGCGCAGATTGTGACATTGGTCAGCAATTATTGTGCATTGACAGAAAACCGGACTTACCGGGAGGCATTCAGCAGGGAGAAAACTTTAGAGATTATGCAGGAGGATGCAGGAGGTAAGTTCAATATGGAGATGTTTACTATATTTAAGAAAATTTCCCGTCAGCTTCATTAACAGGAAATTGGCGAAGGCAAAAGAAATGGGGCATACAGCTATGATGTCAGAAGATGAATTTGTGAGAATATCGGTTTTTGTGAAAAGTCGCTATGGAATTGATATGAGCAGAAAAAAAGTCATTATGGATGGAAGACTTGAAAATCATCTCAGAAGAAACGGCTTTTCAAACTACCATGAATTTATGGATGCGGTGGAACAGGATAAGACAGGCGAAACAGAAAAAGCACTGGTAAACCTTTTGACTACAAATCATACTTATTTTATGAGAGAATTTGAACACTTTGAGTATCTAAGACAGGTGATACTTCCCTGGCTTAAGGAGAAGGAAGCTGCAAAAAAGGATTTATGTATCTGGTGCGGTGCATCTTCTACCGGCGAGGAGCCCTACACAGTTGCTATGGTATTGCTTGATTTTTTTGGACTGGAACATAAAGAGTGGGATACGAAAGTTTTGGCAACAGACGTTTCAACAGGAGTTTTGAAGCGTGCTGTGGAGGGGATTTATAATAAAGATGAAGTGAAAGAACTGCCGGAACAATGGAAGAGGCGGTTCTTTCGTGCGCTCCCGGATGGAGAACGATATAAAGTTGTGACGGAATTGAAAAATGAGGTTGTTTTCCGCCAGTTTAATTTGATGGATCCGTTTCCGTTTAAAAGAAAAATGCACGTTGTGTTTTTACGGAATGTTATGATATATTTTGACAATGTGACAAAGCGGGAATTGATTCGGAAGATATATGATGTGATGGAACCGGGAGGGTATTTGTTTGTGGGACAGACAGAGACAATTGATAGAAACGCTGCTCCGTTTCAAATGCTTCAGCCATCCATCTTTAGAAAATGGGAGGGAATGAAGTGAAGTATGCGTCAGATTAGAGTTTTAGTTGTGGAGGATTCTCTCGTATTTAGGGAATTACTGGTTCAGAATTTGAATAGAGATCCTGCAATTACTGTTGTGGCAACGGCGGCTGACCCCTATGAGGCAAGGGATGCCATTGTGAAATACCGGCCGGATGTAATGACTTTAGATGTGGAACTTCCGAGAATGAGCGGCATTGAATTTTTAAGAAAGCTGATGCCGCAGTATCCGCTTCCGGTAGTGGTAATCAGTGCTTTAAGCGATAAGGTTTTTGATGCACTGAATGCCGGAGCAGTGGAGTTTGTGGCAAAACCGGCGGCATCAGACCGGAAACAGGTAGAAACATTTTTAAGAAATGAATTGCCTGTAAAGATAAAAATTGCTTCTACCGCAAAAGTAAGTAATATCAAAAAGGCAGCTTTGATGCAGGAAAAGCAGTCGCTTTCCGTGAAGGATAACAGTCTTGTTGTCGCAATCGGGGCTTCCACCGGAGGTACAGAAGCCATTTTTTCCGTGGTAAAGGATTTTGGTACAGATATTCCGGGAGTTGTTATTGTACAGCATATGCCCCCGGGGTTTACAGAGATGTATGCTAGAAGACTCGATGATAAATGTCGTGTCAGGGTCAAGGAAGCAAAAACGGGAGACCGTGTTCTGCCGGGGCAGGTTTTAATCGCTCCGGGAGGTGACATGCACATGCGGCTGGTAAAAATGGATGGGGAATATCAGGTGGAATGCAAAAAAGGACCAAAGGTCAATGGGCATTGCCCGTCTGTGGATGTGCTGTTTGATTCTGTAGCAAAGACTGCGGGAGACAGGGCATTGGGAATCATTCTGACCGGAATGGGCGGTGATGGTGCAAAGGGACTTCTCTCCATGAGAAATGCAGGAGCAAAGACTATCGGACAGGATGAATCCACCTGTGTGGTATACGGAATGCCGAAGGTTGCTTATGATATTGGAGCCGTTATGTACCAGGAAAAGTTATCAGATATAGCAAAGAAAACATATTTTTTATTAAATAGAATGTAAAGGAGGAAGAATTATGAAGATTTTATTAGCGGAGGATGATTTGGTCACAAGAAAATTCATGCAGAATTTCTTGTCAAATTATGGGGAATGTGATGTCACTGTAGACGGCATGGAGGCAGTGGATGCCTTTATGATGGCAATGGAAGAGGGAGAACCTTATGACTTGGTATGCTTAGATATTATGATGCCGGTCATGGATGGATATCAGGCTTTACTGGGAATTCGGAATCTTGAAAAAGAGCGGAATATCGCAGAGGAGGATGCGGTAAAAGTGATTATGACAACTGCATTAAATGATGAGAAGAATGTGAAGATGGCATTTGATTTAGGATGTACCATTTATTCAGGGAAACCAATAGACAAAGAAAAATTTGAAATGGCATTAAAGAAACTTGGGATGATTTAAAATTGACAGAAAGAAAAATACAGGAAGGAGAAAGCTAATGGCAGAAGGATTTAGTACTGAAGGTATGCTGGACATGTACCTGTTTGAAAACACGCAGCTGTTAGAACGATTGCAGGAAATCGTTTTAGAGCAGAAAGATCAGGATTGCTTTGACGAAGACAGCATCAATGAGATCTTTCGGACGATGCACACGATAAAAGGGTCGTCAGGAGTAATGATGTTTGACGAGATTACCGCTGTCTCGCATAAGCTTGAGGATGTATTCTATTACTTAAGAGAAGCGCATCCGAAAAATGTTCCGCATTTAGAACTGGTGGATCATGTCTTAGAGGTATCTGACTTTATCACAAATGAAATGGACAAGATACAAAATGGGGAAGCGGCAGACGGAGATGCGGCAGATTTGATTGCCAACATTGATAAGTTTTTAAATACGTTAAAAGAAAATAATGGTGAGAAAAAAGAAATTAAGGAAAACGTACACCAGGAGCCAAAGCAGTTCTATATTGCACCAATGGCTACCAGTGCCAGCCATTTTTACAAAATCTATATCACATTCTATCCGGAAACAGAACTTGCCAATGTGCATGCCTACAAAGTAGTCTATGCGTTAAAGGAGATAGCGGAAGATTTATTGTATACACCGGAGGATATTATTTCGGATGAAGGCACCGCACAGGTTATTTTGGAAGAGGGTTTTAAGCTACTGCTGCAGTCCCAAAGCAGTGAAGAAGAAATTCGCAAACTGATAGGAATCGGATATGACATTAAAGCAGTAGATATTTATGAGTGTAGCGCCAAAGAGTTTCAGCAGGGGTTTGATATTGCTAATTCTCAACTTAAAATTGATTTGGATTCCAGTGTACAGGAGATTGAGGCAAAAGCCCAGGAAAAGGCGGGGCAGACAGAGGGAGAGCCGAAGAAGGCACCGATGGCACCCGGTGATTTTGTCATTCAGTCTAAGGAACCCGGTAAGGCGAAAAAACTGGCCAAAGATAAGCCGAAAAAGTCGGAAAAAGCAGCGTTTATCAGTGTCGATGTCAGCAAGATGGACATGCTGATGGATTTAATCGGCGAACTTGTAATATCGGAATCGGTTGTACTGCAAAATCCGGACTTAAAGGTGCCGGGTTTAAAACTGGATAACTTTCATAAAGCTGCAGCGCAGATGTCAAAGATATCTACGGACCTGCAGAATGTGATTATGTCTATGCGTATGGTTCCGCTGACAAACACATTCCAGAAAATGAACCGTATCGTATTTGATGTATCAAGAAAGCTTGGAAAAGATATTGAATTTGAAATGATTGGTGATACAACCGAGGTGGATAAAAATATTATCGAACACATTTCTGACCCATTGATGCACCTGGTAAGAAATGCCGTTGACCACGGAATTGAAACAAAGGAAGAAAGAGAAGCAAGTGGCAAGAAGGAACGGGGAAAGGTTACGTTATCTGCCAAAACAGAATCCGGAAAGGTATGGATTGGTGTGCAGGATAACGGAAAAGGACTTGACAGGGAAAAAATTCTTGCAAAGGCAAAAAGGCAGGGACTTTTAGATGACGGAAGAGCGGAAAATTCCTATACAGATAAAGAAGTTTACCAGTTTATTACACTTCCAGGCTTTTCTACAAATGAAACAGTAACAGAATATTCGGGACGTGGCGTAGGAATGGATGTCGTAGTTTCTAATTTGCAGGCAGTAGGCGGAAGTTTAGAGATTGAAAGTACACCGGGACAGGGAAGTCTGATGAATTTAAAAATACCGCTGACACTTGCCATCATTGATGGAATTGTCATGGAAGTAGGAACATCTTCTTTCGTGATAGAGACCGGAGTGGTGAAAGAATTTGTAAGCGTCCAGGACAGTATGATGA
Organism: Clostridiales bacterium; assembly: GCA_029006795.1. Lineage (GTDB taxonomy): Bacteria > Bacillota > Clostridia > Lachnospirales > Lachnospiraceae > Roseburia. Next base: position 5,504 of record JAQXGQ010000172.1, read on the forward strand.
ACCAGAAACCAAACGGAGACGAATTTGTTATGATAAGAGGAGAATGTTATCCGGTGCTTCGTTTAGGTGAGTGGTATCATTTAGATGGCTACAAAAAGGATGTAGAAGATGGAATGATGCTGATTTTGGAGGTGGAAGAGAAAAATATCTGTCTCTTTGTGGATAAGCTCGTCGGAAAGCAGGAAATTGTAGTAAAACCGATTCCGTCTTATGTGAAAAAGGTAAAAGGCTTATCCGGATGTACTCAGCTTGGTGATGGAAGCATTGCTTTGATACTTGATCCAGCCGGACTGTTAGAATAAAACGTAAGAAAGGAGATTCATATGGATGGGACAAATGAATTAATAGGGAATGCAGAATCACCGGAAACTTCGTTGAGTGGATGTGATGCACAAAAAGGAAAATATGTCACGTTTAAGTCTGGCAATGAATACTTTGGACTTAAGATACAGTATGTCAATGAAATCATTGTTTTTCAGGAAATTACTGCAATCCCCGAAAGTGAAGACTATCTGAAAGGACTTATCAATCTGCGCGGAAAGATTATACCGGTAATTGATGTTCGTCTGCGGTTTGGGCAGGAGCCATTTGAATACAATGACAGAACGTGTATCATTGTTATCAATGTAAAGTCCACAGTGGTCGGATTAATCGTGGAGAAGATAGCGGAGGTGGTGGAAATACAGGAAGAAAATATCCTGCCATCCCCATCCATCGGACACACGGACAAATCCCAGAATCAATATGTCTATGGGATTGGAAAAGTGGGAGACACCGTGAAATTGCTTTTAGACCCGGACAAGTTAATAAGGGATGAAGATTTATCTGCCGCTGGACAGGCAGATGAAGGCAAGGAAGAAGGAGAGGAAGAAGCATGAAAAATATAAAAGTACAAACAAAACTGATAATTGCATTTACATTATGTGGTTTATTGATAATTACAAGCTTGTTATTAGGCTGTTTAACTATCAATAAGATATTAGAATTGGAAAATCCGGAGAGTTACATAAGAAATTACAACATTTTTGCAGTGGTGATGTGGCTGCTTTCAACGCTTGTTATTGTGTGTGTTTCAAGAACTGTTAGAAAATCTCTTTCTAAATCTTTAAAACAGCTTTCTGATGCTGCAGTACAGATTGCGGCAGGTAATGTGAATGTAGATTTAACAAAGCATGCAAATGATGAATTTGGTGTTTTGATTGATGAATATCAGATAGTTGTTGATAATATCAGAGGGCAGGCAAAGATTGCAGAAGAAGTGGCGGAAGGAAATCTGACCATAACAATAACACCGAAATCCGGAGAGGATTTACTTGGAAATTCATTAAAAAAACTGGTAGAGAAAAATGCTTATGCTATTTCTAACATTAATGATGCGGCATATCAGGTAATGACAAGTTCTTCCCAGGTGGCAAGTGCAAGCGAGTCACTAGCACAGGGCTCTACGGAACAGGCAAGTGCAATTGAAGAGATTACAGCTTCCATAGGAGAAATCGCCCAGAAGACCAAAAAGAATGCAACAGAAGCCAGTCAGGCGGCAGAATTAGTGACAGAAACTATTACGGATGTGAAAAAAGGAAATGTGCAGATGCAGGAAATGATGTCTGCAATGCAGGATATTAACAATGCTTCTGAGAGTATTTCCAAAATTATCAAAACCATCGATGACATTGCATTTCAGACAAATATTCTTGCTTTGAATGCAGCAGTAGAAGCTGCAAGAGCAGGTGAGGCAGGAAAAGGTTTTGCTGTTGTTGCGGAGGAAGTAAGAAATCTTGCAGCAAAAAGTGCGAGTGCAGCATCTGAAACGGCAGAATTAATTGAAGATTCTATCAATAAAGTAGAGGCAGGTTCTAAAATTGCAGATGACACTGCAAAAGCATTAGAGAAAATAACAGAAGTTGTACAGCAGAGTGAAGCACTGATTAATGGAATTGCAGAGGCATCAAATTATCAGGCAACTGCTGTCGCACAGATTGATCAGGCAATCGGGCAGGTATCACAGGTGGTACAGACCAATTCCGCTACCAGCCAGGAATGTGCGGCTGCCAGTGAGGAGCTGTCGAATCAGGCAAACAGAATGCGTGATTTACTGTCTGTATATAAAGTGGAACATGCAGTACCATCAGGTATGAACAAGACACAGGAATATATGGAAAATGCGGCTATGGGTGAAGAAAATGTAAATGAACAAATTATCTCGTTAGGAGAGGGCTTTGGAAAGTACTAGAAGGTAAGAAAACATACCGCCATCAAGAAATTGACGACGGTATTTTTTTATACAGTAGGAAGTGTCCGTATCCGGCGGGGGAACAGTGTTGATAATTCAGGGGGCGGCAGGTTGGAAAAAGCAGAGAATAAAAAACTAAGACAACAGAAAATGGAAAACATGGTTTTAGCGCTTTATTGCATTTATAATATCGGAATATCTACAAATATAATGTGCAATGGCTGGGAAAAATGGGTTGTCTATATCATAAACGCCGGGTGGCTGGTTAGTTTGATGTTTTTTGTCTGTAGATACAAAAGCTATCGTTTTCGTGCCTTTTTTACAGCGGTGATGATGCAGATAGGCATACTTCTTTATACAATACAGGTACCGGATTTATTCTCGGAACTGATTAATATTTTGGCGGTTACGATCCTTCTTGGTATGTATGGAATGCCGGAGATTATAGGTATTACATTTATTTCTGATACCTTTTTATTTGGTTATCATATTGTGATTTTAGAAGAATTTTCGAATGTAACTTCGGGCGAAATGCCGAGACTGCTGCAGAAAATTGCTTCTGTTTACCTTGCAGAATATATGATGTATTATCTTGTAAAAAAACAGAAAAAAGCAAATGAAGAGCAACAGACAATCATTGAGAAGTTAGAGGAGGCAGAACATAGTAAAGATGATTTCCTTGCAAATGTCAGCCATGAGATCCGTACTCCGATTAACACAATATACGGTATGTGTGAACTTCTTTTGCAGGAAAATCTTCCGAAGCATGTAACGAAAGATATTTATGACATTCAGACAGCAGGAAGGAACCTGCTCTCGATTGTCAGCGATGTGATTGATTTTTCTGAATTACAGTCGGGAAAAATTGAACTGGCGGAAGTAACTTATAACATTACTTCTACCGTGAATGATGTAATCAATATGACAATGGCGCGTAAAGATGAAAAGCAGATTAGGCTTTTAGTAGATTGTGATGTTGATATTCCCAGCGGATTGTATGGGGATGAGCAGAAAATACGAAGAGTGGTAATGAATCTGCTAAATAACGCGATTAAATTTACAAATAAAGGCTTTGTGGCTATCCGTTTTACTTTTCGAAAAACGGATTATGGAATTAATTTAATGATTTGTATCAGGGACACCGGAATTGGAATGTCAGATGAAAGCATAGAAAAATTATTTTCTACTTATAATCAGGTGGATACAAAGAGAAACCGCCATGAAGGCGGTATCGGATTGGGAATAGCAATTTCCCAGGCGATTGTGGAAGAAATGGGAGGGTTCATTACCGTAAAGAGCGAATTAGGTAAAGGAAGCGAATTCAAAGTGATTATTCCCCAGAAGGTGGTGGATGAAACTCCGATTGTTCAAATAAAGAGTCCTAATAAAATAAATGCAGCGTTTTATATGAATATGGAACAGTATCCTCATGCAAAAATTCGGGGAGGAATTTCCGGCAATATTACACATATAATGGAGCAGCTGAGGGTGAACTGCCAGTTGTTCTATAAGTTTGCTGATTTGAAAAGAAAAGTAGAACATGAGAATTTTACCCATATTTTTATCAGTATGGTAGAATACAAAGAAGAAGAAGACTACTTTGATGAGTTATCTGGTGAAGTGAAAGTAATTGTTGTTTTGGAACGGGAGGATGACAGTAAGATATCGAATACAAATATTTTGCGGATCTATAAGCCGTTTTTTGTTCTGGCTGTTGCAGCACTGCTGAATGATGAGCAGAATGCAAAAGGAGCATATGGTAACAGTTGTTTTCACAATGGATTTATTGCACCTAGTGTGCACGTTTTAGTGGTAGATGATAATCTGATGAACTTAAAAGTGGTGGAAGGACTGCTGCAATGTTATCAGATTAAGGTGTCAAAGGCAGTTAGCGGCAAGGAAGCATTAGAGAAAATAGAAACAATGGAATATGATTTTGTTTTTATGGATCATATGATGCCGGAAATGGATGGGATAGAGACATTACACCGTATTCGGCGAAAGAGAGGGGAATATTTCAAGAAAGTACCAATCGTTGCACTGACGGCAAATGCAGTCGCAGGAATGCGGGAGGTGTTTTTAGAAGAAGGTTTTCAGGATTTTATTGCAAAACCGGTGGAAGTATCTGTCCTAGAGAGTGTGTTAAAGCGGGTCATTCCGAAAGAAAAAATGATCAGGCAGAATATTTCTGATAGGAAGGCGAAAGAGGAAAACGGACAAGCTGTGGATACTTCTGAACTTGTGATAGGCGATTTGGATGTTCAGAAAGGAATCGTATATTGTGGCAGCAGGGAAAATTATGAAGATGTACTTTTTATACACTGTAAGAATGGAGCAGGTAATATAGATAAGATACAGAAGTCTTATCAGGAGAAGGATTGGAAGAATTATGGTATTTTACTGCACGCATTGAAAAGTTCCATGCAGAGTATCGGTGCCCTTCCGTTATCACAGATGGCAAAGGAGTTAGAACGGGCAGCAAAAGAGAAAGAAGAAAAATATATTCTGAATCATCACAAAGAGGCGATGGAGGAATATGACCGTATTCTGAAAATACTAAAAGAATATTTAAAAGTGGATGTGACGGAAAAGGAAACGGATGGAAAAGAGGAAGAGACAGGAGAAATTGTTGAACCGGAGTTAAGTGAGGATGAGTTTGATAATCTTGCGCGTGAACTTGAAGAGGCGGCATATGATTTAGAAGGTGATACGATGGCAGAAATTGTAGAAAAAATGCAGCAATACAGCTATCATGGATATCTTCTGAAGGAGGAGTTAGCGCCGGTAAAGCGAAAAATAGAGATGAATGATTACATGTCTGCGTCAGAGACAGTATCGAAATTGAAAACAAAAAGGAAAGGCGTGATGTAGGTTATGCTGAAAAAGATTCACGAATGGTTCAATGAGAGGGATGTCGAATTAAGAGAGCGGTTATTCCGGGTGATTTTAGTAGTCGGTTTAGCCGCATCGGTAGAAGCAATCGTTGCTAATTTTGCACTGGAGAATGTACTTATCAACGATGTTCCACTTTTGGCGCTGATCCCCATCATGGGAGTAGCTTCCATTGCTACCTTTAAATATCATAAAATTGAGTTTTCGGCAGTCCTGATAGGAGTGATGATTATATGCGGGATTTTTCCGTATATGTTTTTTGCAAGTGGTGGAATTTCAGGTGGGGCGACCGTGTGGTTTGTGTTGGGAATCTTATATATCTTTTTGATGTTTTCAGGGAAAAAACTGGTTTTTTTCCTGTGCTTAGTAATGATGACGTATGTGCTTACTTATGTCTGGGCATATTTTCATCCGGAATGGATTGTTGATCTGGCATCGAAAAGAGAGATTTATTATGATTCGCTTTCTTCGGTGTTAGCGGTAGGGCTTGCAGTAGGCATTATCATAAAGATTCAAATAAGAATGTATGAGAAGGAAAGAGAACTGACACTGGCACAGAAAGAAGAATTAGAGAGTCTTAGCAGTTCGAAGGATCGTTTCTTTTCCTATGTCAGTCACGAAATCAGGACGCCGATTAATACGATTATCGGTCTGAATGAAATGATACTTCGAGAGGATGTTTCAAAAGAGGTTGCGGAAGATGCACAGAATGTTATGAACGCAGGAAAAATTCTTTTGTCTCTGGTAAATGACATTCTGGATATTGCAAAAATCGAGAACAAGAAGATGGAGATAGTTCCGGTGGAGTATAATGTGGGAGAACTGTTCTTAGAACTGGTTCGGCTGGTTTCTGTTCAGGTAAGAGAAAAGAAATTAGAACTCCTGCTTCATCTGGATGAAGGACTGCCTTCTATTTTATATGGGGATGAAAAACGAATTCGGCAGGTGCTATTAAATCTTCTTACTAATGCAGTTAAATATACGGAGAGAGGCTGTATTGATTTTTCGGTGAGAGGAGAGATGGCAGAGGAAGGGATGGTAAGTCTGGAGATTGCCGTAGCCGATACCGGAATAGGAATTAGACGGGAGGAATTGGGAAGTTTATTTGAAGTTTTTAAACGGGCAGATCTTAAGAATAATCATAATATTGAGGGAAGTGGATTAGGGCTGTCCATTGTAAAACAGCTTGTGGATTTGATGGGGGGAGAAGTTGACGTAAAGAGCATTTATGGAAAAGGTTCTGTATTTACCGTGAAATTGACTCAGAAAATCGTCGATGATTCACCGGTTGGTATTGTTGACAGCAGAAAACTCCTAAAAGAAAGCGGAAAGGAACATTATAGACAGAGTTTTGAGGCTCCTGAGGCAAAAATCCTGATTGTAGATGATGATGAGAACAATTTGATGGTGGCATGTAAGTTGCTTCGTGCTACAAAGATTCTGATTGATACAGCTCATAGCGGCAGGGAATGTTTAGAATATACGAGAAATGGATATTATCATATCATCCTGATGGATTACATGATGCCGGAGATGGATGGCGTAGAGACAATGCAGAGGATTCGAAATCAGGAGAACGGATTATGCAGGGAAACACCGATTATCGTACTCACAGCGAATGCACCGTCAGCAATGGACGAAAAGAAATATCTGGAAGAAGGATTTGACGGATACCTGCCAAAACCTATAGATGGAGAGGCTTTAGAGACAGAAATATTGAAATTTCTGCCGGCAAAGGTGGTTGAATATAGGCGGGATAAGGAAGAAAATGGATTTCAGAAACCGCAATTGGAAAATGTTTTGCAGCATAAACGGAAAAAAATTATTATTACATCGGATTGTGTCAGCGATTTGCCAAGAGATTTAAGAGAAAAATATGATATCAGACTGATGTATACATATATTGTTACAGATAAAGGAAGTTTCCAGGATACCAAAGAAATTGGGCCTGATAATATTTTCAGACAATTATCGGAAAAAAAGTGTTATGCTGCGAGTGCTCCGGTAGAGGAGTATGAAGCGTTTTATGCGGAGGTGCTGACAGAAGCAGAAAATATCATCCATATTTCCCTGTCATCACGTGTGGGAATCAGCTATGAAAATGCGTCAAGCGCAGCAAAAGAGTTTTACCATGTCAATGTAATTGATGCAGGACATATTTCCTGTGGTGAGGGACTAATCGTACTATATGCAGCAAATCTGGCAAAGAACGGCTGCAGCGTGCAGGAAATTTGCAAGGAAATAGAGCAGGTAAAACACAGAGTGGAAACAGGTTTTCTGTTTTCTACTGCGAAGGCACTTTATCGAAGCGGCTATTTGGATAGAATGACTACCCAGATATGCGATTATTTTAATCTTTATCCGGTTATCAAATGCAAAAAAGGTGTATTGACCATGTCTGGAATATGTATGGGAAAAATAGACAAGGCAAGAAAGCATTATATCCGTCGACGGCTTTTCTTTAAGAAACGGATTAATACGGATATTGTTTATGTTACCTATACCGGGTGTACGGCAGAAGAACAGGAAGAAATCATAAAAGAAATAAAAAAGAGGATTGATTTTAAAAGGGTGATTATGCAGAGGGCATCTGTTTCTAGTGCATGTAATGCAGGGGATAGAGCGATTGGTATTTCATATGTTACAAAGAGATGAGGGAAAAAAAGTGGAAACGAGTTCTGTATTTTTAAAAAAAGTGGGAGTGCTGATACTTCCCATTGCACTGCAAAATCTAATTAATGTGGGTATCAGTTCCATTGATGTTATTATGTTAGGCAGGGTAGGGGAAAAAGTACTATCGGGGGCATCTCTTGGCAGTCAGATTAACTTTATCATGAGTCTACTGCTGTTTGGAATTATGTCCGGTGCATCGGTTCTGATTGCCCAGTACTGGGGAAAGAAAAATGTTGAAGCAATTCAGAAGGTGTTTGGTATGGCAATGAAAATTGCCACCTGCGTGGGAATTTTTTTTCTAGTGATGACAATGGCGATACCGGAAATGCTGATGCGCATTTTTACCAATGATGCAAAAGTGATTGCTTATGGGGCAGAATATCTTAGAATTGTATGTTTTTCTTACGTGCTGATACCAATTACCATGACTTATCTTAACACAGTGCGCAGCATGGAGCGGGTTGTGGTTGCAACCGTGGTTTATCTTTCTTCCATGATTACAAATGTTGTGGTGAATGCGTTTTTGATTTTCGGACTGGCAGGATTACCGGTGATGGGCATTCGGGGAGCAGCAATCGGTACCGTTGTAGCGCGGGTGGTGGAAGTTCTGATTGTTTTTATCTATGATAAGACAAAAAATGATGTTGTGCCATTTCATTTTTCCTATCTGCTTATGAAAGACAGGGAATTGTGGGGCGACTTTATGCGATATTCCCTACCGGTCATGGCGAATGAGCTTTTATGGGGAGCAGGAGTATCTAGCATTTCAGCGGTAGTTGGACATATGGGCAGTGCTGTAGTGGCAGCAAATGCTGTGGCACAGGTGGTAAGGCAGTTAGCCATGGTCATTGCCTTTGGGGTGTCCTCGGCAGCTGCGATTATGATAGGAAAAGTTATCGGGGAAGGGCAGCGGAAGTTAGCGGAGGATTACGGAAAGAAGTTTGTGATTTTAAGTATTCTTACGGGTATGCTAGGGGCGGTAGTGGTGCTGATTGCAAGACCTATTGCATTAGCAGGACTGGTGCTGACACCGGAGGCACAGAAATATTTAAGTTTTATGATGTTTATCATGTCCTATTTTGTAATTGGCCAGTCCATCAACAGTACCATTGTGGTAGGAATCTGCAGAAGTGGCGGTGACACCAGATTCGGATTGTTTTTGGATATTTTTTTCATGTGGGGGATTGCTATTTTAGGTGGTATGGTATCCGCGTTTGTATTGAAACTGGGCGTTTATGTGACGTACATTGTATTGCTCAGTGATGAAGTGATAAAAGTACCTGTTTGTTTATGGCGTTATCGTTCTAAGAAGTGGCTTCGGGATGTGACGAGATAAACTTGTACTTGACAATTATCTGATTTCCCACTATACTAGGTAACGTAAATCGGGAATGGTTTTACAACTTTATAAAGGAAAACGAGAGTGAGCGCAAGAGTTCATGAAGGGGTACACCACCGCGGGTGTAGTTCTTTGTGAACTCTTTTTTATTTTATAGGAAAGACCTTGCTGAATTAACGCGATAAAGCATATGCCTTTCCTATAAAATAAAAAGCACTCCGTGCGAGATGCGCACGGTTGTGGAGAGGAAAGATATGCTACGCATACCACAACCGGCGCGCAAAGTGAACAAGCCCCTCAAAGATTGAGGGGAAAGGGAGTTGAGAGTGGGCTTGCCCACTTTGATTCTTTCATAGGAAATAATGATGTTTTCTTAAGGGAGGAAAAGGATGATAACACTGACAGTAAATGGAAAAAAAAGAGAATTAGATGCGGAAATGACTGTGCAGGAATTTCTGCTGTCACAGCAATATCACCCGGGTCAGGTGGCGGTGGAACTGAATGAAGCAATTATTGCAAAGTCGGATTATGAAACCGTAAGTCTGAAACAGGGAGATGTTTTAGAGGTGCTTACCTTTATGGGTGGCGGATGCAGATAAGAAAAATATTTAGAAAAGAGGATATTCAAATGAGTGAAAACAAAAAAGACAGTTTTATGTTAGGAGGACATGAGTTTACCTCCCGTTTTATTTTAGGTTCTGGAAAATATTCCTTAGAGCTGATTGACGCGGCAGTAAAGGAGGCGAAAGCGCAGATTGTAACCTTAGCGCTGCGCCGTGCCAATGAGGGTGGTGTTGCCAATATTTTAGACTATATTCCAAAAGGAGTGACTCTGCTCCCGAATACATCCGGTGCAAGAAATGCAGATGAGGCAGTGCGGATTGCGAGACTTTCCAGAGAAATCTGCCAGAGTGATTTTGTCAAAATTGAAGTTATCCACGACTCGAAATATCTGCTGCCGGATAATTATGAGACAGCGAAAGCGGTAGAGATACTTGCAAAAGAAGGATTTGTGGTTATGCCATATATGTACCCGGATTTGAATGCGGCAAGGGATATGGCAAATGCGGGAGCAGCGTGTATTATGCCGCTTGCGGCACCTATCGGCTCCAACAAGGGAGTCTGCACAAAAGAATTTATCCAGATTTTAATCGATGAAATCGATTTACCGATTATCGTGGATGCAGGAATCGGCAGACCTTCCCAGGCATGTGAGGTAATGGAGATGGGAGCGGCAGCAGTGATGGCAAATACAGGGATTGCAACCGCAGGAAATATTCCGATGATGGCAGCGGCATTCCGTCAGGCAATCGAGGCGGGAAGAGAGGCTTATCTCTCTGGTCTTGGCAGAGTAAAGGAAAAGGGGGCTAGCGCATCTTCCCCTTTAACAGGATTTTTGAACGAATAGAAGGATACAGGTAAGAATATGAGTAAAGATGAACATATCAATGAAAGTATATTGAGTGATGAGATTAAAGAGCATCAGAAAGAGGCAAGGATTGACCACATGACCTATCTGCCGGATATGGAGGTATTAGAGTCGGATGTGATGGAGCGTGTAATTTCTGCTATGGAATCATATGACTATGAGAAATATACAGCAGCAGATGTCCTTCGTGCCATCGAAAACGAAAATCGTACACCGGAGGATTTTGCAGCACTGCTTTCTCCGGCAGCCATGCCTTTTCTGGAGGAAATGGCACAGGCGGCAAAAAAAGAAAAAGAAAAACATTTCGGCAATTCCATCTGTTTTTTTACACCGCTTTACATTGCCAATTACTGTGAAAACTATTGCATTTACTGTGGATTTAATTGCCACAATAAGATAAAGCGTGCAAAGTTAAATGAAAGTGAAATCGAAGCGGAGATGGCTGAAATTGCCAAAACCGGTCTTCAGGAAATTTTGATATTAACCGGAGAGAGCAAAAAAATGTCCGATGTCACCTACATCGGAGAGGCATGTAAAATTGCAAGAAAATATTTCAAAGTGGTTGGATTAGAGGTATATCCGATGAATTCCGATGAGTATGCCTACCTTCACAAATGTGGGGCTGACTATGTGACGGTTTTCCAGGAAACCTATCATTCTGATAAATATGAGACATTGCATTTAGCGGGACATAAACGTATTTTCCCGTATCGTCTCAATGCGCAGGAGAGGGCATTAAAGGGAGGCATGAGAGGGGTAGGTTTTGCAGCCCTTCTTGGACTTGATGATTTCAGAAAGGATGCCTTTGCTACGGGAATGCACGCATATCTGCTGCAGAGAAAATACCCTCATGCAGAAATTGCTTTCTCCTGTCCGAGACTGCGTCCTATCATCAACAATGATAAAATTAATCCGATGGATGTTCACGAAGCACAGCTGCTTCAGGTGGTAACGGCATACCGATTGTTTATGCCTTATGCCAGCATTACGGTTTCTACGAGAGAATGCGCCCGTGTCCGGGATAATCTGATGAACATTGCTGCTACTAAAATTTCCGCAGGAGTCAGCACCGGTATCGGAAGCCATGCAAAGGATGTGGAGGACAAGGGAGACGAACAGTTCGAAATATCCGATGGACGTTCCGTGACAGAAGTCATTAAGGCTATGGAAAATATGGGCTTACAGCCGGTAATGAATGATTATATTTATGTATAGAGTAATAGCAGTGACCAACCGAAAATTGTCTGTGCATCCCTTTTTAGAACAGATAGAAAGAGTAGCAGAGAGAAAGCCGCAGTCCATCCTTTTGCGGGAGAAAGATTTGTCGGAAGAAGAATATCAGGCATTAGCCGAACAAGTGCTTGCCATATGTCAAAATTATCAGGTGGAGCTTATTTTGCACCATTATCCAGCAGTGGCAAAGAACTTAGGAGTAAGTGGAATACACCTTTCTCTTGCCCGTTTCAAAGAATATTTTAATACACTAGAATGCACAGGGATAGATAAGAAATTTTCAACAGCCGATTTTTCAAAAATCGGCTGTTCCATTCATTCTTTAGAAGAAGCAAAAGAGGCAGAAGGGTTAGGGGCATCCTATCTTACCGCCGGACATATTTATGCTACCGATTGCAAGAAGGGACTGCCGCCGAGAGGCTTAACATTTCTAGAGAAAATCTGCCGAAATACAACAATTCCTGTCTATGCCATCGGCGGCATCGGCTTAACGGATGGAAGGATAGAGGAAGTTATCAGATGTGGAGCAAGGGGAGCCTGTATCATGTCGGAAGTGATGAAAATATAAGAGTTTTTGTCATATAGTGTATCAATAGTACTGAGTTAGTTGCACCTGTCTTTAAATAATGATAGAATAACTATATATGAATAAAAGAGGAATGGTGTAACTATGAATAGGAAGAGTATACGTTTTTCAATGAATATACTGGCAGTATTGCCTTTAATCTGCCTTGGAGTCATTATGTTAGCAGTATCTATTCCGGTGATACATGGGGCTATCGTTGCAGAGACGGAGGAGGGACTTAAAAATCTTTCCCACGCGTTACTGGAGAAATGCAGTGTAATGGAAGAGGGAGATTACAGTCTCGAAGATGAAATTCTGTGTAAGGGTGGAGTCCCTTTAGGACAGGATAATCGTATTGTGGACAGTGTAAAGGAAGTTTCCGGAATCGATGCTACGATTTTCTGGGGTGATACTAGAATGCTGACTACCATTCAGACGGAAACCGGGGAGCGTGCAGTCGGTACAAGGGCTTCGGAAGAGGTAGTTAATGCAGTGCTGGGGGAGGGAGAGGATTATTTTTCCGACCATGCACTGGTAAATGACGCATATTATTATGGATATTATACACCTATGAAAAACAGCAGCGGTATCGTAGTTGGAATGGTATTTGTAGGAAAAAGCAGAGAGCGGGTAAGTAATACCATTTTCCATGTGGTATCGAGTGTGATGATTGCGGCAGTATTAGTGGTGGTGATAGCATTGACAATCTCCCTATGGTATGCAGGAAAAATGGTGAGTTCTTTAAGCAAGATAAGAGAATTTCTTGGAAATGTGGCACAGGGACAACTGGACTGTGAGATAGATGAAAATTTGATTCAAAGACCGGATGAAATCGGAGAAATGGGGCGTTCTGCCAAGAAGCTTCAGGTGTCCATTTTGAATTTGGTTGGAACAGATCCATTGACAGGTCTCTATAACAGAAGAAATTGTAACGAAGCATTGAAACAGGCAATGCAAAAGTATCAGGAAAGTGGAAAGAAATATCTGGTAGTCATTGGGGATATTGATGATTTTAAACACTTAAACGATACCTATGGTCATCCTGCAGGAGATCAGGTATTACGGGAACTTTCTGAAATTTTTCAGACTTGTATGCAGGAAAAAGGAGTTGCCGCTCGCTGGGGCGGAGAAGAATTTCTGTTTATTTACAATGAGGAGGAAGGAGCGTTACATGCTCTAGAAGGTATGATGGAAAAAATACGCAGTGCCCAAATCATTTATAAAGAACAGAAGATACAAGTGACAATGACATTTGGAGCTGCGTCCTGCAGGGATGATGATACGATTGAAAGCCTGATTAAGCGTGCTGACGAGCGTCTTTATTTTGGTAAGGCTAATGGAAAAAATCAGATTGTATGTGAATAAAAGGTAAGAATAGATATTTAGAGTGAAAATTTTTTTCTCCTGCATTGCACAGGCTGAAATAATCTGCTATACTTAATCGGATAGTAAATTGGAGGAGCGATATGTCACAGGCAGTTATTATAAAAAGTAATAAGTTCGGAATCCACTTGATATTAGATAAGGATATGGCATTCCAATCGCTTTTAGATGCAATTATTGAAAAATTCAAAGAATCTGAGAAGTTTTTTAAGGGAGCAAAATTAGCCATCTCATTTGAGGGACGGGAACTGACCCCGGAGCAGGAAATGGCGATTATTGATGCTGTCACAGCTAATACATCCATTGAGATTCTTTGTATTGTGGACAACAATCCGGAGCATGAGGAGTATATCAGACAGCAGATTGAAGCATGTCAGTCAGCAGTTAGCCAGCCTTATATGGATGGAGGCACTCAGTTTTACCGGGGGACCTTGCGTTCCGGTCAGATGATTGAGAGTGAATCCGGTATTGTTGTAGTGGGAGATGTCAATCCCGGAGCTACCGTATCTGCCTATGGCAGCATTGTGGTATTAGGTGCAGTAAAAGGCAATGTTTATGCGGGATTAGGAGGAGATGACAGTGCTTTTATTGTTGCATTGGATATGGATCCTATCCAGATACGGATTGGAAGCGTGATTGCGAAAAGCCCGGATAAAACCTTTGGCAGAAGAAGACGGAAGAAAAAGGTAAAAGAGTCCGTTTCAAATCCACAGATTGCATATACCAAAGACGGAACCATATGTATAGAACCGTTGACGAAAGAATTATTAAGTGATATTTAACAGCAGGAGGAATAAAAAAACATGAGTGAAGTTATCGTAATTACGTCTGGAAAGGGCGGGGTTGGTAAGACTACCACAACCGCAAACGTGGGAACAGGTCTTGCCCAGCTGAACAAGAAAGTTGTATTGATTGACACGGATATTGGATTGCGTAACTTAGACGTAGTTATGGGATTAGAAAATAGAATCGTATATAACTTAGTGGACGTGGTAGAGGGAAACTGCCGTATCAAACAGGCATTGATTAAGGACAAAAAATATCCGGAATTATATCTTCTTCCATCTGCGCAGACTAGAGATAAAACTGCAGTAACACCAGAGCAGATGCAGGTGTTGATTGAAGAGTTAAGACAGGATTTTGATTACATATTATTAGACTGCCCGGCAGGAATCGAGCAGGGATTTAAAAATGCAATTGCAGGAGCTGATCGTGCATTGGTAGTAACCACACCGGAAGTTTCCGCAATTCGTGATGCTGACCGTATTATCGGTTTATTAGAGGCAAATGAATTAAAACGAATTGACTTGGTTGTCAACAGACTTCGCATGGATATGGTAAAACGCGGTGATATGATGAATGTTGCCGATGTATGCGATATTCTTGCTGTAAATCTTATCGGTGCCGTACCGGATGATGAACATATTGTTATTTCTACAAACCAGGGTGAGCCGTTGGTTGGTTCCGACTGTCTTGCGGGAAAAGCATATGAGAATATCTGTCATCGTATTATGGGAGAGGAAGTACCGTTCCTTGACTTAGAAGGGAAAACAGGTGTATTCTCTAAACTAAAAGATTTGTTCAAGAAAAATTAGGAGGGGCAGCTCATGGGATTAATGGAATTATTTAAAAAGAAAAATTCCGGTGATGTGGCAAAAGACCGTTTAAAGCTTTTGCTAGTGTCAGACCGGGCAAACTGCTCTCCTGAGATGATGGAACAGATTAAGAATGAGATTATTCAGGTTATTTCTAAGTATATGGATATCGATACGGAAGGATTAGATATTCAGATTACCCAGACAGAGTCTGAGGGAAGCAACGGAACCGTGCCGGCATTGTTTGCGAATATTCCAATCAGGGATATTCATCATGGTAAATAATTACAGAAATGA
>JAQXGQ010000173.1 GCA_029006795.1 Clostridiales bacterium
ATGTCAAAGGTGTTAATGATATGGCGGGCAGGGCAAATCAGGTCAGTGCAGAAGGATTATCGAGCGTCAAGGATTTGATTGTGAAATCCGAAAAGACTGCAGAGAAATCAAGAGTCTCTCTTTCTGTTATGAATGAGATGGTAAGCAGCATTGACAAGATTTTCTATATTTCTGATGCCATTGCGGATATTACTTCTCAGACAAACCTGCTTTCTTTGAATGCAAGCATTGAAGCAGCAAGAGCCGGAGAGATGGGAACGATTGCGTCTGTTTCCGAGCAGTCTGCGGCTGCTACCGAGGAAGTAAATGCTTCTACAGAGCAGGTAAATGTCACTATGGCAGATATTGCAGAGTATACTGGAACGTTGCAGGGAATTGCGCAGGATTTAAGAGAGACCATCAAACGTTTCAAATTGCTTGAAAAGTAGAAAGACTAAGTGTATAATTGCAATGATAAACAGTAGCGTAAATGGAGGATATTATGGGAAGAGATGTAATCATTGCCTGTGACTTTAACAGTAAAGAAGAAGTCATCAACTTTTTAAGCAAATTTAAGGACGAGAAGCCATTCGTAAAAATTGGAATGGAACTGTTTTATGCAGAGGGACCGGAAATTGTAAGAACCATCAAAAAAATGGGACATAAGATTTTCTTAGATTTAAAATTACATGACATACCAAACACAGTAAAAAAATCAATGGCAGTATTATCAGGATTGGATGTGGATATGTGCAATGTCCATGCTGCAGGAACGAAGGCAATGATGCAGGGTGCGTTAGAGGGACTTACAAGACCGGATGGGACAAGACCGCTTTTGATTGCTGTAACCCAGCTGACTTCCACCAGCGAGGAAGTCATGCAGGAGGAACTCTGGATTGAGCATCCTATAGATGAGACTGTTATGCACTATGCGAAGAATACGATGGAAGCAGGACTTGACGGAGTCGTTTGCTCCCCTCTTGAGGCGGGAAAAGTACATGAAGTGTGCGGAGAGAAATTCTTTACTATCACGCCGGGAGTGCGTTTTGCAGACGGAGATGTGGGTGACCAGAAACGTGTTACCACACCGGCAAAAGCAAAGGAGTTAGGTTCGGACTATATTGTTGTGGGAAGACCGATTACCCAGGCAGAGGATCCGGTAGCGGCATATCGTAGATGTGTGGCAGAATTTGTAGGTTAAGGACAAAAGAAAAGAGAAAGGCAAAAAGAAAATTGTCTTTCTCTTTTTCCGCCTTTAAGCAAAAAGAAAAGATAAGAGAAACATATGGAGCAGCAGAAAAGGGGGATTAGTGGCAGCAGTTTGAAATTAATTGCAGTAGTGACCATGTTAATTGACCATATAGCGGCAGCAATCTTAGCAAGATATCTTATAATAGGAGATTCGGTTCCCACCGCTTTGTATACGATATATTTCGTGATGCGTTGTATTGGAAGAATCGCATTCCCGATTTATTGCTTTTTGTTAGTGGAGGGATTTACACATACCAGAGACAGAAAAAAATATGCGCTGAGACTCTTTGCGTTTGCGCTTATATCGGAAATTCCGTTTGATTTGGCATTTAACAGTAAGGTGTTAGAATTTGGATATCAAAATGTATTTTTTACATTATTTCTGGGACTGTTGACAATTATGCTGCTGTCTGAGGTGGAAAAGCGCAGGGAATGGAATGTGGTATTGCGAACTGTGCTGTTTGTAGTCATTATTGTAGGAGGTATGTTAGTGGCGTATGGGCTGCGGACAGATTACAGCTATTATGGCGTTATGTGTATCGTAATACTGTATCTGTTTCGAAACAGACGAATCTATCAGATTGTGGCAGGCTGCCTGTCGTTTTTCTGGTGGGAACTTCCGGCAATTATCTCATTTGTTCCTATCTATTTTTATAACGGAAAACGGGGATGGAATATCAAATATTTCTTCTATTTGTTCTATCCGGTGCATCTGATGATCTTATACCTGATTTGCGTCCTGCTTGGGATAAGCGCAACTTCTGCAATATAAGAGGAAGGCTGCAGACATAGACAGTGATTTAAGCGTAATTATGAACAGGCGAAAAGGAGAATTATGGAATTAACAAAACAGACAAAGAAACATATCATGCAGATTTTAGCATTTGCCATTTTATTGTATTGTGGTATCGAACATTTTGATGTGGTGATTAATGCGGTACGGTTTATACTGGGGATTATCATGCCCTTCCTTGTTGGTGGTGTGATAGCGTTTATTTTTAATGTTCCAATGAAAAAAATAGAAAAGCATTTATTTGCCAAGAATAAAAAAATGGAAAAATGGAGACGCCCATTGGCGTATCTTCTGACATTGTTACTGGTTATCGGTATTATTGTACTGGTGTTGGTGGTAGTTATTCCGGAGCTTGGAAATACCATTAGCATGTTAGTAGCACAGATACCGGTAGCATTCGATGCGGTGGCAGAGTGGGCAAATGACATGTTAAAGGAATATCCGGCATTAGAACCGGCAGTGGCAGAATTGGACATTAACTGGTCATCCGTATCTGCATCGGTGGTGGATTTTATTCAATCGATTGCCAGTGGGCTGGTAAGTTCCGGTGTAGGCTTCTTTTCTGGTGTCGTAAGTGGTGTTGCAACTTTTGTGATAGCGTTTACTTTTTCTATTTATGTGCTGTTTCAGAAGGAACGGTTGCAAAGACAGGCGAAGCAGATACTATATGCGCTGCTTCCAGAGAAGGTAACAGAAAAAGTCATAAGCGTGGCATCCTTGTCGAATCAGATATTTTCTAACTTCCTGTCCGGTCAATGTGTGGAAGCGGTGATTTTAGGAACCCTGTTTGTAATCACCATGACGATTTTCCGTATGCCGTATGCGATGCTGACGGGAATTGTCATTGCCATTACGGCACTGGTACCGATTTTTGGAGCGTTCATCGGATGTGTGGTGGGAATGCTTTTGATAGTGATGGTGAATCCCATTCAGGCAATATGGTTTTTAATTCTGTTTTTGGTCTTACAGCAGTTAGAGGGAAACCTCATTTATCCGCATGTGGTAGGAAATTCTGTCGGACTGCCGTCTATCTGGGTGTTAGCGGCTGTAACGATTGGTGGAAATCTTTTTGGTATTGCAGGAATCCTGATTTTTATACCGCTTTGTTCTGTGCTTTACGCACTGTTTCGGGATTTTGTGAAAATGCGCCTGAGAAAACGTGGGATAAAATCAGAGCGCTATTCCTAGATAAGCAGCAAGAAAAAAGACTTTAGAAAAGGAGAAGTTCTTTCTAAAGTCTTTTTTCTATATTGCTTGGAGGCACGATATGAAAAGTATAACTATTTATAATAAACCGGTTCATAAAGCGGTGACCGGAGAATTTTTAGGCGGAACTGACAGAACCCCAACATGTCTATCGAAACTCAACAGCTCCTTTTGATGATTATATGTTACTGGAAAAATGTGACAGGTTTTTGACCATACTATAAAGATTATCTTAAGAACTACGAAGAAAATTATAAAAAAAATAAAAACTTTGCAAAGTACGAATAAATATTAAGGTTCACTTGGTAGCAGGCTTTGTGCTATACTGTGGGAAGCGGAAAAATCAGAGAGGAGCACGTTATGAAATTTGCGAGAGAAGACTTACTGCTGTATGCCGTGACAGACCGAAACTGGCTGAACGGGCAAAGCTTATATGAACAGGTAGATTTGGCGCTGCAAGGCGGGGCTACCTTTTTGCAGTTGCGGGAAAAAGAGTTAGATGAAGCTCATTTTATGGAAGAAGCTATTGAGATACAGAAATTGTGCAGGAAATATAAAGTTCCCTTCATTATCAATGACAATGTAGAGATTGCTCTTGCTATGGGGGCAGATGGTGTCCATGTAGGGCAGGAGGACATGCAGGCAGGAGAAGTCCGTAAAAAGTTAGGTCCGGACAAAATCATTGGTGTTTCAGCACATACGGTAGAGGAAGCACTTCGGGCAGAAGAATGTGGTGCGGATTACCTCGGTGTGGGAGCAGTATTTTCCACAACGTCGAAAAGCAATGTGAGGGAATTGTCCCATGAGACTTTAAAGGCAATTTGCGAGGCAGTACATATTCCGGTGGTTGCCATTGGTGGAATAGGGAAAAAGAACATCATGCAGTTAGAGGGCAGCGGTATCTGTGGGGTGGCAGTCATCAGTGCCATTTTTGCACAGACGGACATTCAGAAGGCGGCAAGGGAACTGCTTACTCTTTCGGAGAAAGTTACCGGCAGGGTGAAAATCGACGGTGCTATTTTTGATATGGATGGAACTCTTCTTGATACCATGCCTATCTGGGAACATGCCAGTGAAAATTATCTGGCTGCAAAGGGGATTACGGTAAAGGAAAAATTATCGGAAATTTTATTTTCCATGAGTATGCAGCAGGGGGCGGCTTATGTGAAGGAACATTACGGACTGTCTGAGAGCATCGAAGAGATTGTAGCAGGAACGAATGCGATTGTGGCGGAGGCGTACCGCACTCAGGCGGAAATGAAACCGGGAGTACGGGGATTCTTGGATAAATTAAAAAAATGTGGTGTTAAAATGGCAGTTGCTACCTCTACTGACAGGGTGCATGTGGAGGCGGCGTTGAAAAAAAATGGTCTATATGATTATTTTGATGCTATTTTTACATGCAGCGAGATTGGTGTCGGGAAAATAAAACCGGATATTTTTGAGAGAGCGTTAGAGAAGCTTGGAACAAAAAAAGCCGCAACATGGGTATTTGAGGATGCGCTTTATGCTTTGAAGACAGCGAAAGAGGCGGACTTTAGAACGGTAGGAATTTATGATGAAACCAGCCGTAAGGAGCAGGAGAAAATTAAGGGAATTGCGGATATTTACCTTCAAAATATGGTGGAGTTTCCGCTTTAGGAAGGAAAAGAAAATGAAGGAGACACAAAGGAGAACTGTTCTTTCGATTGCAGGAAGTGATTGCAGCGGCGGCGCGGGAATACAGGCAGATATCAAAACTATGATGGCAAATGGCGTTTACGCCATGAGTGTAATCACTGCGCTGACGGCGCAGAATACGTTAGGTGTTACCGGCATTTTTGAAGTACCGTCTGAATTTATTAAAAAGCAGCTGGATGCTGTCTTTACAGATATTTATCCGGATGCCGTAAAAATCGGTATGGTGACATCTGTGGAGGTGATAGAACTGATTGCGGAGCGACTGGCATTTTATCAGGCAAAGCATGTGGTAGTTGACACAGTGATGGCATCGAGCAGTGGAACAAATTTTACGAATGCAGCAGTGGTGCAGGCCTGGAAAAAGAAATTATTTCCAGTAGCAGACCTTTTGACGCCGAATATACCGGAGTGTGAAATCCTTTTGGAGGATAAGATACAAACACCAAAGGATATGGAGAGAGCAGCAGAATATATAGGAAAGCAGTATGGATGTGCAGTACTGGTAAAGGGAGGACATTTAAGGAAGCGTGCAGATGATTTGCTCTGGACCGGGGAAAAGCATGTCTGGTTTCCGGGAGAGAAAATTGAGAATCCTAATACGCATGGAACGGGTTGTACCCTGTCCTCTGCCATTGCGTCTAATCTAGCTAAGGGGCTTCCTGTAGAACAGGCAGTAAAACAGGCAAAGGCGTATTTGAGAGGAGCCATTGGGGCAATGCTCAATCTGGGAAAAGGAAGTGGCCCTATGGATCACGGATACATGATAGAAGATGGGGGTCCGTTATGAACAAATTTGTGATAAGACAGTCTCTGCTCCTGTTGCTTACCGCTACGATTTGGGGAGTGGCATTTGTGGCACAAAGTGTGGGAATGGAATATGTCGGGCCGTTTACGTTTAATGCGGTGCGGAATCTTATCGGGGCAGTGGTATTACTGCCTTGTATGGCATTGTTATCCAGAGGGGAGAGAAGCGAGCAGGCATCGGCAGGTGATGAGAAGGAAAGTTTTTGGAAAAAGCTGAAAGATGGAGAGTATAAGACCCTGCTTACCGGTGGTGTCAGTTGCGGTGTGTTTTTGTGTGTGGCAAGTAATCTGCAGCAGTTTGGAATAAAGTATACTACTGTGGGAAAAGCGGGATTTATCACGGCAATGTATATTGTGATTGTGCCGATACTTGGAATTTTTCTGCATAAAAGAGTGGGGGCGAAGGTCTGGATTGCTGTAGCAATTGCGGTGGCAGGGCTGTACCTTTTATGTATGGCAGGCGGCAGTTTTTCTTTGCAGAAAGGAGATTTGCTGGTACTTGCTTGTGCCTTTGTTTTTTCAGTTCATATTCTGGTCATCGACTATTTTTCACCAAAGGTAAATGGCGTTGCAATGTCCTGTATCCAGTTTTTTGTATGTTCCCTGCTATCGGCAGTGGGAATGCTGTTGTTTGAGGAACCACACCTTTCACAGATTCTTGCGGCATGGATGCCAGTGCTCTACGCGGGAGTATTATCCTGTGGTGTGGCATATACATTGCAGATTGTAGGGCAGAAGGGAATGAATCCTACGGCGGCATCTTTAATCTTGAGTTTGGAATCCGCAGTGTCTCTTCTCGCCGGCTGGGTGATTTTAGGACAGAAATTATCTGAACGAGAAGGTGTTGGCTGTATTCTTATGTTTGCAGCTATCATTCTGGTGCAGCTGCCGGAGAGAAAAAAATAATGACAAATCATGTTTTACACGAATTTACACGGATTTTACAAGATTTTCGTGGCACTCCCATAAAAAGTGTGATATGATGTAAGCAAAGAACAAAGAGTCCGTTATCTGGACTCTTTATTGTTTGTTTACGAAATAAAAGGGTGGCGGTACGATGATTCGCAGAGCAGAAATCAAAGATATTCCGGTATTGATGGAAATTTATAATGATGCTATATTGCATACGACAGCAACCTTTGATACTGAGACAAAGGATTATAAAGACCGGTTGGCATGGTTTCATGAGCATATCGGGCGTTATGTGATATATGTTTATGAAGAGGCAGGCGCTGTGAGGGGCTATGCCTCCCTTTCGCGTTACAGAGACAGAAAGGCATTTGATCCGGCAGTCGAGATTTCTCTTTACATTCATGGTGAATATCGAGGGCGTGGCATTGGCCGCAAATTAATGGAATGGACATTAGCGTTTGCAAAAGAGTGCGAAGAGATACAGACAGTGATATCTCTGATTACCAGCGAAAACGAGGTGAGTATTCATTTGCATGAAAGTATGGGCTTTTCCTATTGCGGTCAAATTCGGAATGCGGGTATCAAATTTGGAAAGAGTTTGAACCTCAACGCATATCAGATAATATATGATAGAGAATAGTATAGAAAGCTCCCCGATAAGATGTTATGCTTAAGCTCGCAGAAGCGTTCATGGCAGCACACGGGGATATGAGGAATTGCCATGATAAAATATTTTAAAACAGAGAAACAGAGAATTTACGAGCAGGAGAAAGCCGAGGATGGCGTATGGATTCAGATGATACAGCCTTCTATGGAGGAATGCGAAAATATTTCGGAGCTGTTAGATGTGGATGTTGATGATATCCGGGCGGCACTCGATGAAGAGGAAAGCTCCCGTATTGAGTTGGAGGATGGGTATACGTTGATTCTGGTGGATATCCCTACGGTGGAAATCCGCCATGAAACGCAGACCTATACCACTATCCCTCTTGGTATTATACTAACTCAGGATGTAATTGTTACGGTATGTACAGAGGAAACACCGATTTTGCAGTTGTTTGTGCAAAATCGAGTAAGAGAGTTCAGCACGAAAAAGAAATTGCGCTTTGTGTATCAGATTTTGTTTAAGACAGCAGCAAACTATCAGGCGTATCTGCGCAGTATTGATAAAAAACGGACAGAAATCGAAGAACGAATTGGAAGTGACACGGTAGATACGGATTTGATTGATCTCCATGAATTAGAGTCCACACTGGTATACTTTGCAACGTCTCTTCGTGCCAATGCGGTGGTGCTCGACCGCCTGACACGGTATAAAAGGTTAGAACAGTACCCGGAGGACAAAGAATTGCTAGAAGATGTCATTGTGGAAAATCGTCAGGCGATAGAGATGACTTCTATTTACCGTGATATCATTGATGGTACCAGAGAACTGATGTCTTCAGTAATTGACAACCGGCTGAATAATGTTATGAAATACCTGACATCCATCACGATCGTTTTGGCAATACCGACAGTTATTTCCGGCATTTATGGGATGAATGTCAATGAGAGATGGATGCCCTTTGCTAACACACCGCACGGTTTTCTGATTATTTGTGTGATTACAGTACTGATTTGCATTATTACCATGTTGGTGTTGCGCAAGAAAAAGATGTTGTAGTAAAAAATCACCCGGCTGTCAGATGAAAAAAATTTCATCTGGCAACCGGGTGATTTATATATTATAGTTCGAATCTTCCACTGGCACCGCAGGGAAGAACCAGACCGTTTGACGATACCGGTAAACCGATTTCGTCGGCGGTTACAGTTCCGTGATATTTTTTTAAAGCAGTGCTAATCATATAGTGAAGCACTGCCGGCTGTAATCCGGTGGTGTAGGAATTGACAAGGAAAAATAAAGGCTCCTCTGTTAAAAGCTCTGCACACAACTTTATTAGTGGATAGACAGCATCCTCAATTTTCCAGATTTCTCCTTTAGGTCCTCTGCCATAGGAAGGGGGGTCCATAATAATAGCGTCATAGTGGTTGCCCCGGCGGATTTCCCGTTCTACAAATTTTACACAGTCATCCACAATCCAGCGGATAGGAGCATCTCCTAAACCGGAGGATACTGCATTTTCTTTCGCCCAGGTTACCATACCTTTTGAAGCATCCACATGGGTAACGGATGCACCTGCTGCTGCGGCGGCTAAAGTAGCGCCTCCTGTGTAGGCAAATAAATTAAGGACCTTTACAGGGCGTCCGGCTTTCTTGATTTTATTAGAAAACCAGTCCCAGTTTACTGCCTGCTCAGGGAAAAGACCGGTATGCTTAAAACTAAAAGGCTTGAGTTGAAAAGTAAGAGAGTCGTAATGAATACTCCATTGTTCCGGCAAATCAAAAAATTCCCATTCGCCGCCTCCTTTTTTGCTTCTGTGATAATGGGCGTTCATTTTTCGCCATCCCTTCTCAGTTTTCGGAGTGTCCCAGATGACCTGTGGGTCGGGGCGAACCAGAAGATAGTTCCCCCAGCGCTCTAATTTCTCGCCTTCGGAGCAGTCAATGACTTCGTAGTCTTTCCAATTATTTGCAATCCACATAAAAATCCTCATTTCATTCAAAATTTTTTCCTTTTGCTATTATATCATAAAGTAACAGGTCAGGTGAACATTTATGTTTAAAACTGGTTATTCGTCCTATTTTTCGTGCCGTCTGTCGTAAAAATGAGAAACATCGGGCACTAAAAAATATAGCACAGAGCTTAAAAATTCAGGCTACATATGGTAATATAGCAGAAGTAATCGTGGCACTTGGCGAGGAACTTTCCGATATTTCAATAGAAATTGATAAGTTGGAAAATATCCTGACAGATAGGTGATAACGAAAAATCAGAGGAATGTGGGGAATGAAAATGCTTCAGAAAATTATCGAATATGAAAATCATCTTTTGCAGGACAGAAAAGAGCTAAACAATTTGATTGCAGCCTGTACGCCTCAGAATACAGACGGGCTTGCCAGAATCAAAATACAGGAGTTGCAGCAGGAAATCGAAATGATGGAGCGGCAGCTTACCGTGCTGAAATCTATTGTAGAATACCAGTCGGCACAGCCGATACCGCAACAGCCAACACAGCAGCCGGTACAGTCTGCAAATCCGCCGGTTTTCATGCAGTATGAGGCGCCTGAGAAAAAGACAGGGAAAAATTTTGAGAACACCATCGGAAAAACGATTATGGCAGTCTGTGCCTCTGTTCTGATTTTTTTTGGACTTGTGACTTTTGCGGCAGTCACACTTCCCATGCTTGGCATGACAGCAAAACTGGTGCTTATGTACGTGATTAGTTTTCTTTTGGCGGGAACAGGAATCGGTCTTTCCTTTTTGAAAAAAGAAAATAAGTGGTTTCTCTCGTTGGCAGGGTGTGGGATGGGGGCGCTCTATATTTCTCTTTTTTTGACGAATTTTTATTTCCAATGTATCAATGAAGCTGTATTGTATTGCTGCATTTTCTTGTGGGCGATGGGTATCTGCGTATTGTCTAAGATGCGTTCAACAAGTTTTCTGGTGATTGGTCAGATAGGTGTTTGCCTGTCTATTCTCGTCGGTGTCGTACTTTGCGGCAAAGTGTATGATGAGAAACGAATGATGTTTTTGGTTATTTACAGCATTTTAGCAGAACTGATATTTTATTTATCCCATGCCGCAAAAGTGTATGAGAAAAATGTTGTAAATCACATTTTTTGGGCAATCAGCCTGCTTTTGCTTACAGCCGGAGTTACCTCAAATTATATGGAAGAGACTACGCAGGGGACGATTTCAACAGTATTGCTGATGCTAACGGCGTATCTGCTGACAGGCTTAAGTATTACTGTATTTGAACCGGAGAAAAAGGACAATATCGGTATAGGCATTTTTGACAGTATTTATCTGTTGGTTGCTTATGGGGTGTTTATAAATCATTTTGAGCAGCTTGGAATTGTAATTCTGGTAGTGGGGATTATTGTGCTTGCGGTGCTTGAACTCCGTATTCCGGCAGTGGATCATGCCGGTAAAATAATACTTCAGTGTGTCCTGTTCTGGCAAATTTTTGCGGCTGTTATGGATTATGAAATAGGCAGGGAATATTTATCCTCGGCCTTGCTTGCAGCGGGGGGGTTCATTTATGGATTTATAAAAAAACAGAATGTGTATAAGGCAGTTGGAATGATTTACAGTATTCTGTTTTTACTGATTGATATCAATTTGTGGTCTTACATAGGATTTGGAATCGGGCTTCTGGTATGCCTGCTGGGGTTGCTTTTGTATTACAGGAAGCAGTATCGCAGTTGGATGAAAGCGGTGGCATATCCGTCATTTGTATTTTTTGTGATAAAAAGCTATGTGGGTATCATGGATAACTGTTTAATGTGGCAGGAAGAATGGGGGGTACTCGTTATGCTGGCAATTTTGTCAGCCGCCAACATCATGATACAGAAAATACCGGTATTGCATAGCCATTCGTTAACCGGAAAATCAGAACTGGGGATTGAGATTGAAACGGGGATACTACAGATATTCCTAATGATTTTGGCATTGATATGTATTGCTGAACTGGAACATCCGGTAAGCCATGCGTTAGCGATACTTTTAGGAGCGATATTATTTGTGACGAATTCTTACCGCCTGTTGAATGAGACGAAAGGTGGTTCTGCCGGGATTTATGTGGGACTGAAATTCTTATTCTTTGTTGTGGTGGTATTAAAATCCTTTGAAACGCCGGAGATGTTTGTCAGTCTTGCAGGGCTTCTGCTGGCGGCAGCTTTTATTGTGGCAGGTTTTGTGGCAGCAAAGAAGATACAGAAGGATTGGAAAGCAGTCCGTATTTTTGGATTGGTACTATCCCTGCTTGCTTTGGCAAAATTGATTTTGGTGGATATTCATTATGATAATATGCTTTTTCGGGCGGCTGGATTTTTTGCAGCCGGCATTTTATGCTTTGGTATCAGTCTGCTGTATCATGTGGTGGATAAGAAGATGGGAAACAGTGATTCCATTGCAAAATAATACGTGTTAGATTATAATTAAAGCATAGTACGAAGGAGTGTACTTAAAATGCGTGAGATGGAACTTAAGTCCTTTTCAATGCAAGAGAAGCTTGAACGGAAGGAATGTGAGTTTGGTTATGAAAGGTTTGAGTCGGACACAGTTAAAGTTAATTGCAATTTGCGCGATGGTATGTGATCATGTGGCATGGGGATTTCTAGATTTTATGACTCCGTTGGCACAGGTGATGCACGTGATTGGCAGGTTGACGATACCTATTATGTGCTTTTTTGTTGCGGAAGGATTTCGTCATACCTCAAGCAAAAAAGCATATGTGGGGCGTATGGCATTATTCTGGGTTACCTCTGCAATACCATTCTATTTGTTTTTTCATGAGGAGTATGAATACAGACAGAATATTATTTTTGATTTGATGCTGGGACTGTTGATGCTTATCGTGCTTGAAAATAAGCAGTTTAAACGTTGGCAGAAAGTGCTGTTAGCAATACTGATTTTTGTTGTATCGGCAGCTATTGGCGGCTGGGTGATTGTGCCGATTTTGTTTATTCTTGCATTTTACTATGGTGATACATTCAAAAAGAAAGCCTTATGGGTGTGTGGAATTACGATAATACTGGTGTTGTTTTTGGCGGTAGCAACAACTTTGAATCAGAGATGGCATTTTTCGCATTATGACTGGGTATGGTATGGAGAATTGTATTTTCTTGGATTTATGATACCGCTTCTTTTGCTGAAACATTATAACGGGCAAAAGGGGAAGAATATCGGGAAATATTTCTTTTACTTTTTCTATCCGGCGCATTTTATGGTATTGGTGATAATAAAAAGACTACTTGCAGGGTGCACCATTTATCAGATTTATGTAGGATTTCATGTGGCGGTATTACTGGTAAGTCTTGGAATCCTCATTAGGGTGCTTTTGGCAAAGCCATCTAGAGGACAGATTGGTACAGTATTGTTTGTATTGGCTGCATGTATCTATATTTTTGGGTTTATTGAAGAAATTATATCTGACAATGTAAATAGTTATTATACGGCGACATTAACGCAATATCTCGGGGAATGTATGTTGATTATTGGATTTACTATATTCGTGGGAGAAATGTGCCATAGAGATATACCGCCGGTTATTTATGCGTTGGAAAGTGTACTGGGTGTGATTGTTATGTGGATGTTGTTTACCACAAAGAAAAATCACATTTTTTATACAGCTATGGGAGTTGATATGAATGGACCGTTTCCCCGTTTCAATCTGGAGCATGGCTGGGGTTTCTGGTTTTTTGTGGTTTATACGGTAGTTGTATGTATTGGCTGTCTGGTGGTCTGTGCTTTGGGTATCAGACAGTCCGGAGGAGCGGACCGGAAAAGAATGGTTTGTACTGCCTGCGCAATTATTTGTCCATGGGTTCCTAACCTAATTCGGGATATCGGCATAACGGGCGGATATGAGATTGTGGGAGTTGGATTTGCCGGAGCAGTTATTCTGGTAGGACTTGCTTTGACAAAATATGGATATTTTGATTCAATTGCGTTGGCGGGTGAGAATGCTTTGAATCATGGTAAAGAAGGAATTATGGTAGTTGATACAAACTACAAAATCACATATTACAATAAAAGAATGGAAGAAATGTTCGGAAGACTTTCATTAAAATATAATGTATACAAAAATCGTGCGCTTGCAGATATATTTGAAGGAAAGGAAAAGACCCTTGAGCGGGAAGGGAAGATATATGAGATGCGGGTGGAGGCGCTCACTGAGGGCGGCTACATTCAGGGGCATATGCTTTGGGCACTGGATATTACGGAACACCATAATATGCTGATGCAGGTAAATGAATTGGCACACAAGGATTCACTGACGGGGATTTATAACAGAAGCTGCTTTAATACTCTGTTGGAAAATTATCTGGAGCAGCAGGGAAATGGTGCACTGTTTATGATGGATATGGATAATTTTAAACAGGTCAATGATCGTTTCGGGCATCAGGCAGGCGACGAGGTGCTGAAAAAATTTGGACAGGTGCTAATGGAATTAAAGGAAGATGTTATCCCGTGTAGAATGGGCGGAGATGAGTTTTGCCTTTTCTATAAGGAGACG
>JAQXGQ010000174.1 GCA_029006795.1 Clostridiales bacterium
AGGATTCTTATTTGAAGAGCCAATTTATAATGTACAGGATAAATATCCGGATGTTCACTTTGTTTTAGTAGATGGTGAACCTCATGATGCAGATTATAACTATAACACAGCAGCAAATACTATGCCGATTCTTTATCAGGAAGATGAAGCTGGTTTCTTAGCTGGATATGCAGCAGTCAAAGACGGTTATACCAAACTTGGCTTCATGGGTGGTATGGCACTTCCTGCAGTTATCCGTTATGGATACGGTTTCCTTGCAGGTGCAAACTACGCAGCTGAGGAAATGGGTATCGACGGTGTAGAGGTTACTTATTACTACACAGGTTCTTTCGAGGCAACTCCTGAGGCACAGACTATGGCAGCTTCCTGGTATCAAGCAGGAACAGAAGTAATATTTGCCTGCGGTGGTGCTGTAGGTAACTCTGTAATGGCAGCAGCAGAAGCATCTGAGGGTGCAAAAGTTATCGGTGTCGATGTTGATCAGTCTTCTGAGTCAGATACTGTTGTTACTTCTGCTATGAAGATGTTATCTAATTCCGTATATGATGCTGTAAAATCCGTATATGACGGTTCTTTCAAAGGTGGAGAGACATCTGTATTTAATGCAGCAAACGATGGTGTAGGACTTCCAATGGAGACATCTAAGTTCGAAAACTTTACGCAGGCAGATTATGACAGCATTTATGCAGCTATCGTTGCTGGTGATGTTACAATCGAGAATGATACTGATAAAGAAATCACAGATCTTGGGTTAACAAAAGTAACTGTAACAGAGGTACAGTAAATTTGTTATCAGGATGAAGTAAACATTCTATTTCCAGAAATTATAAAAGGGGTGCTTGTAGCAGCACCCCTTTTGTATTAAAATGAACTTATGGTAGAAAAGAGAACAGTAAAAATGGATTGGGGGGACACACAGGAATGGAGACACAGATGGACGACTATATTATTGAGATGTTAGACATTACCAAAAAATTTCCGGGTATTATTGCAAATGATCATATTACACTCCAGATAAAAAAGGGGGAGATACATGCCCTTTTAGGAGAAAATGGTGCCGGAAAATCTACACTGATGAGTGTACTCTTCGGTTTATATCAGCCGGAGGGAGGATGTATTAAGATAAGAGGGAAAGAAGTTCGGATTAACAATCCGTTAGATGCCAATGCATTAGGAATTGGTATGGTACACCAGCATTTCAAACTGGTGCACAATTTTACTGTATTACAGAACATTGTACTGGGAAATGAGGATACCAGGCATGGTCTTTTAGAAATGAAAAAAGCAAGAAAAAAGGTGATGGAGTTAAGCCAGAAATATCATCTTTCTGTAGACCCGGACGCTGAAATCCAGGATATTACCGTAGGAATGCAGCAGAGAGTTGAGATTTTAAAGATGTTATACCGAGATAATGATATTCTGATTTTTGATGAGCCTACTGCAGTGCTGACACCGCAGGAGATTGACGAATTGATGAATATTATGCGGGAACTGGTCAAGGAAGGAAAATCCATTATCTTTATTACGCATAAATTAAATGAAATCAAGGCGGTGGCAGACCGATGTTCGGTACTGCGCCGTGGAAAATATATCGGAACCGTAAATGTGGCAGATACGGACAAGGAGGCTCTTTCTGAAATGATGGTAGGACACAAAGTAAACCTTACCGTAGAGAAAGAGGAGGCAAAGCCGACGGAAGTTGTTTTGGAAGTGAAAAATCTGGTGGTGAAAGACAAAAAGCAGGGTCACACCAAAGATATCATCAAAAATGTCAATTTCCAGGTCAGAAAAGGGGAGATTGTCTGTATTGCAGGGATTGACGGCAACGGACAGACGGAACTGGTGGAAGCGGTTACCGGTATGGTAAAACCGGATGAGGGTTCTGTTTCTATCAAGGGAGAAGATGTGACGAAAAAATCTATCCGCTACCGGAACACTCACGGTATGTCCCATATTCCTGAGGATCGTCACAAACATGGACTGGTATTAGACTATTCTTTAGAGGAAAATCTGGTGCTGCAGGATTATTTTGAACCACGGTTTCAGAATCATGGATTTATCAAACAGGATGCGGTGACTGCTTATGCAGAAGAATTAATTGAAAAATATGATATCCGAAGTGGTCAGGGAGCCATTACCAAAGCCAGAAGTATGTCCGGTGGTAACCAGCAGAAAGCCATTATTGCAAGAGAAATTTCTAAGAACCCGGAGGTACTAGTGGCAGTGCAGCCCACAAGAGGACTAGATGTAGGCGCTATTGAGTTTATCCACAAGCAGATTGTAAAAGAACGTGATGCAGGAGCCGGGGTGCTGCTAGTGTCTTTGGAGTTAGAGGAAGTCATGAATTTAAGCGACCGTATTCTGGTTATTTATGAAGGAGAACTGGTGGCTGACTTAAATCCAAAGGAAACAACCGTGCAGGAACTTGGACTTTATATGGCAGGTTCAAAGCGGAAGGAGGTAAAATAGCATGAAACGAAAGAAAGACAGTATTGGATTTTTATCCTCCCTGTTTGCCATTGTGGTAGGTCTGCTGGTGGGTTTTTTGATATTACTGGCAAGTAATCCTTCCGAGGCGGGAGCGGGATTTTGGACGATTATTACAGGACCTCTCACCCACGGAAGCAAAGGTGTAGGGCAGGTATTTTACTATGCAACACCGATTATTTTAACCGGTTTGTCGGTTGGATTTGCCTTTAAAACGGGACTTTTTAATATCGGTGCATCGGGGCAATTTATTATCGGTGCTTTTGCAGCAGTTGTAGTTGGAATTAAAGGCGAGGCGTTAGGAAGTGCCCAATGGCTTGTGGCACTGCTTGCCGCCATTGTGGCAGGAGCCATCTGGGGAGCTATACCGGGATTATTCAAGGCATATTTTAATGTAAATGAAGTAATTTCCTGTATTATGACAAACTATATCGGGATGTACCTGGTGAATTATCTGGTTTCTACGAATAAAGGATTATATGACAAAATCCATAATTATTCTAAAAATGTGGCGGAAACAGCCAATATCCCTAAAATGGGTCTGGATAAAATTTTTGAAGGCTCCAGTGTCAATGGCGGATTTTTTATTGCGGTGATCGCGGTGATTATCATTTATATCCTTTTGAATAAGACTACTTTCGGATATGAATTAAAGGCGGCAGGCTTCAATAAGGATGCCAGCAAATATGCCGGTATGAACGAAAAGAGAAACATTGTACTTTCTATGGCAATTGCAGGTGCATTATCTGCGTTGGCAGGTGCATTGCTTTATTTGGCGGGCTCCGGAAAACACATTGAGATTCAGGATGTTTTAGCAGGTGAGGGATTTACCGGTATTTCGGTTGCCCTGTTAGGATTGTCAAATCCAATCGGAATTTTATTGGCAGGAATTTTTATTGCCTATATTACAGCCGGAGGTTTTTATTTACAGCTGTTAAATTTCTCTACAGAGATTATTGATATTATTATTGCGGTTATTATTTATTTCTCTGCATTTTCCTTATTTGTGCGAGTGGTAATTACCAGAATACAGAAGAGAAAAGAAGATGCAAAGACAGCAGAAGAAGGAGGTAAAAAATAATGGATACGTTATTCTTAGTATTTCAGCAGACAATGTTTTTTACCATACCATTGTTATTGGTGGCTTTAGGCGGCATGTTTTCCGAACGTTCCGGTATCATTAATATTGCCTTAGAGGGTATTATGATTATGGGTGCCTTCACCAGTATTTTGTTTATCAACCTGACGCAGGATAAATTGAGCGGGCAAGTTCAGCTTATCTTAGCAATTTTAGTGGCTGTGGTAACTGGAATTATTTTTTCGCTGCTTCATGCCTTTGCATCTATCAATATGAAAGCAGACCAGACCATCAGCGGTACGGCGCTTAACATGTTCGCACCGGCATTTGCTATTTTTGTGGCAAGAAGAATTGGAGGAACGCAGCAGGTACAGTTTAAAAATACGTTTCGTATAGATTCGGTTCCAGTATTGGGGGATATTCCGGTGATTGGCGATTTGTTTTTCAAAAATACCTATATCACAACCTATATCGGTCTTGCTATCTTAGTCATCTCCGTTGTGGTGCTTTATTACACTCGTTTCGGGCTTCGTTTAAGAGCCTGCGGCGAGCATCCACAGGCGGCGGATTCAGTAGGTATCAATGTCTATAAAATGCAGTATGCAGGCGTTATTATTTCCGGTGCACTTGGCGGTTTAGGCGGACTTGTATTTGTTGTTCCGACCTCCACAAACTTTAATGCCACTGTGGCAGGATATGGTTTCCTTGCCCTTGCAGTACTGATTTTCGGACAGTGGCATCCGGTAAAAATTCTTGGAGCAGCATTTTTCTTTGGACTTATGAAAACAATTGCAGCGTCTTATTCTGCAATTCCGGTGCTTGCTACAAGCGGTATTCCAAGCTATATTTACAAGATGATACCTTACATTGCAACATTGATTGTGTTGGTGTTTACTTCAAAGAATTCCCAGGCGCCGAAAGCCGAGGGTATTCCTTATGATAAGGGGGCAAGATGATGGAGACAAAGTATTTTGATCATACGATTTTGAAAGCAGATGCTACAGAGGCACAGGTGGCAAAGATTTGTGAGGAAGCATTGGAAAATGATTTTGCTTCTGTCTGTGTGAATCAGTATTATACCAAATTTGTGGCAGAAAAATTAAAAGGTTCTGATGTGAAAGTATGTACAGTAGTGGGGTTTCCACTTGGAATGTCAGACACAAGAGTGAAGGCTTTTGAGACGAAAGCTGCCATTGAAGATGGTGCCACGGAAGTAGATATGGTAATTAATGTGGGCGCCTTGAAAGACAAAAAATATGATTATGTTTTAAAGGATATCAAAACCTTAAAAGAGGTCTGTGGCAAGGATGTGGTATTAAAGGTAATTATTGAGACTTGTCTTTTGACAGAGGAAGAAAAGGTGAAGGCATGTGAGCTTTCCAAAGAAGCGGGGGCAGATTTTGTAAAGACTTCCACCGGATTTTCTACCGGAGGGGCAAAAGCAGAGGATGTAGCGTTGATGAGAAAAACAGTAGGAGATGCTATGGGCGTGAAGGCTTCTGGCGGCATTCATACGGCAGAGGAAGCGCAGGCAATGATTGATGCCGGAGCGAACCGTCTCGGAACGAGTGCAACCCTTGCGATTATTGGAAAATAGTTGTCTGTGTAAGAGCGGGAGAGAAAGAAGTATGAATACAATTTTAATTGGAATTGCCGGTGGAACAGGAAGCGGAAAAACCACTCTGGCAGATAAACTGATAGACAGCTTTGGCGGAGATGAGGTGAGTATTCTCCGCCACGATAATTATTACCGCCGCCATGATGAATTAACTTATGAAGAGCGGTGCAAATTAAATTACGATCACCCGGATGCTTTTGACACAGAGCTTTTGTGCGAACATATCCGTGCGCTAAAGGCAGGAAAGACGATTCATATGCCGGTGTATGATTACTCCATACATAATCGTTCCGAGGAAACCATAGAAGTGAAGCCGGCACCGGTAATTGTATTAGAGGGAATTTTGATTTTTGCAGAACTATCTCTTTGCGAACTGATGGATATCAAGGTGTTTGTTGATACGGATGCAGATGTGCGGATTTTACGGAGAATTGTAAGAGATGTGAAGGAGAGAGGACGTTCTCTTGACAGTGTTATAGACCAGTACTTAATGACAGTAAAACCTATGCACGAGCAGTTTGTAGAGCCTAGCAAGCGCAGGGCAGATATCATTATCCCGGAGGGTGGTGAAAATCTGGTGGCGCTTGACATGCTGATACAAAGAGTAAAGAAGCATTTAGCAGAATAATTTAGAAATGGCATGAATCGTTTTTGAGATTCATGCCATTTCTGTTATCAAAGGATTGTTATGTTTTCTGGAAACTTTATTTTAGCAGAGATGCAGGCACAATTTCTGCCATCTTCTTGTAGGCTGATGCGCTTGGATGCAAATGGTCACCGCTATCATATCCATCACGGAAAGCGGCCGGCTTTGCTTCATCCCGCAGTGCCATATCAAAATCAATGCAACCGTCAATGTCCTTTGTGGAGCGTATCCATTCATTGATTTCATTTTTCAAATCTTCCCGGAAGGGGGCGTAGGTGCGCCAGCCGTAAATCGGGAGTAAGGTTCCCATATAAACTTTATAATCATAATTTCTCGCCTGCTCTACATACCATTTTAAGCCGTCAATCAGTTCTGTGGCGGTAGGTAAGTCGCTCATGGGACGGAAAGGATTTATGTCGGTGCCCACCGGATGAATGATATCGTTGATACCCTGCTGGATAATCAGAGTGTCGGCTCCGGCGGTGGGAATTTCATGGTGGAAACGGTTACTTCCTTTCAGCCCGTAGGAGTCATAGGTAATACAGTCATACTGGCGCAAAACCCTTGTGCCGCTGGCGGCACGGCGGATGACGGAGGTGTGGGAATATCCCTCCTGTTTTAGACGTAATGCCAAATAATCCGGCCATGACTGGGCTGTGATGGAATCACCGTAACAGATAACGGCATGGTTTTCTGTAGAAGTTAAAATGTCAATATTACTTAAAAAATAGAACCAGTTAGTCGTTTTGGTAGTGTCTAAAGGAAGCTCCATGGAACCGGTTTCATCCCCAAGAGAAAAGTAACCCTTTGAGAGAGGACCGGTAATCAGTACTGCCGACTGCATCAGGGTAAAATTGGAAAAATAAATACTGACACAGAGGGTAGCACCAGCAGGAACAGAGAAAGAAACGGCATCACTGACCACACGTTCATGGGCGCTAATGGTGACAGATGCCTCATCAGAAAATGTAATGTCTGTTACTGTATCAGCAGAAATCGGGCAGGAAAGTCCGACTTTTTCTGTAATGTCACAAGCTGCCAGGGAAACGGTAGCCTTTGTGATGGTGACGGACTCACTGCCGCAGTAATTGTCAAAGGTAAAGCGAAGTGCTTCTCCGCCAAAAGGGGCGTACACCGGATAACGGAGCGTTATATTTTTAGCATAGCTTTCTGGGCGGTGTTCCGCAATGGAAACGGCGTTCCCCCACATGGATGTCCATTTTGTTTGATTCATAATTCACCTCATGCCTGCACAAAAAAATACATGGTTACTGTAGCGCAGGTTTCTAATTCTTGTCTGTCTGTAAGTATACATCCTTTTTTCAAGCGGGTAAAGAGATAAAAATCCCCATCTGTTTAAAAATCCTTGTCCTTTTTTTCATAAGTTGGTATAATAAAGAAAGTTGTGGGTGACAGCTTTTAGAACCTGGCTTTGTGCCGGGTCAGTTTCGACTAACTTTATAAAAAGAGAGGGTAAAACAGGAATGAGTGAAACAGAAAATCAGGTAAAAAAAGAAGAACGTGTATCGATAAAAGACCGCAGAAAAAAGAGCTTAGGAACCACACTTGGAACTGCTGTGGGAGAAAATAGAAGCATGCTCATTTTATTTGGTGTGATTGTGGCGGTATTGCTTGTTATTTTAGTCAGCATTATTACGCTTAAGATGCCGGTAGTGCCAATTTGCGTAATTGTACTGATTGAAGCAGCATTAGCGGCATGCCTCCATGATGTGCCAATCTGGCTGCACGGTTTAGTAGTGATTGCCCAGATTGTGGCAGGAGTGCTTTGTGGCGTCACGGTGTTTATGATTTTATGTGCTCTTGTTTATATTGCGGGAATTTTATCACTGCGTTTTATCAGATAGTAAAGGGAAATAGGACTTTTGTGGGAGAAGGAACTTCTGCGAAGGTCCTTTTTATGCACAGGAGGAGAAATGGATAAGTTAAATCAATTATTTTGTGAAATGATAAATTATTACAGGAATGACCCGAAGCGTATCGCACATTTTACGAAAGTACACAGCTTTGCAAGATTGATTGGAGAGTTAGAACAACTCAAAGAAGAAGAACTTTTTATCTTAGAAACAGCGGCTTTCGTACATGATATCGGTATTAAGGTAGCAGAAGAAAAGTACGGAAGCTGTGAGGGAAAGCTGCAGGAAAAAGAAGGACCGGCAGTGGCGGAGGAGATGTTAAAACGTCTTGGCTTTTCAGAAGCAGTAATAGAGCGGGTCAGCTATTTGGTGGGACACCATCATACTTATGGAAAGATAGAGGGTGCAGATTATCAGATACTAGTGGAGGCAGATTTCCTAGTAAACCTCTATGAAGATGGGGTGGAGGAGAAAGTGATAAGGCAGGCATATGATAAAATCTTTAAAACAGAGAGTGGCAGAAAAATCTGTCTTGAGATGTTTGGAATAGAGGAAGCATGAACAGAGAAAAGCAAAACATTTTAGTATTTTGTTCTAGGGAAATCTGTTACTGCTCCGGCAATTTCTTTGCCCACCAGTTAGGGGCAGCCTTTGAGGAACTTGGATTTGAAGTGCAGGTCTGTGAA
The DNA here is from genome assembly GCA_029006795.1 of Clostridiales bacterium. Taxonomy (GTDB): domain Bacteria; phylum Bacillota; class Clostridia; order Lachnospirales; family Lachnospiraceae; genus Roseburia. The sequence goes on from JAQXGQ010000174.1 coordinate 8,390, forward strand.
TTTACAAAGGAGGATGATTTAGACAGGGTATTAGAACCTTTCGCTGGGAAAAGATACCGGGCAATCTTAGATTTTAATTCTCTTTT
>JAQXGQ010000175.1 GCA_029006795.1 Clostridiales bacterium
TAGGGCTGCTTCGGGAGAAGAAGCCCTTGCCTGTCTGGAGAAAGAACAGGCGAAATTGTTGCTGCTTGATATTACGCTTCCGGGAATAGACGGATTTACTGTCCTGCGGGAGGTGCGGAAAGTGGGGAGCGTTCCGGTGCTTATCATAAGTGCCCGCGTGGATAAGGAAGATAAATTAAACGGCTTTCAGTTAGGGGCAGATGACTATATCGAAAAACCGGTGGATGCAGATTTGCTGATTGCAAAAATCCGTTCATTGCTTCTGCGTACCTATGGTACGTTTTCACAGAAGGAGATGCTGGTTTCCGGTGCCATTACCATTGATAAATCGGCACGTAAGGTTTTTAAAGACGGGAACGATGTGGAGCTGAATGTGAAAGAATATGATCTTCTGTTGCTTTTAGCGGAAAATCCGGGAAAAACGTTAGACAAAGAGTATCTGTTTAATAAAGTCTGGGGCATAGAGAGCTTCAGTGAGAATCAGACCTTAACCGTACATATCAAAATGCTTCGGAATAAGATAGAAGATAATCCGAGGAAACCCGTGCGTATCAAAACAGTCTGGGGAGTGGGGTATTGCTATGAAGAAGTATAATCACCTGCTCCTTCTTTCTGTTATTTTGTATCTTATTCTTGCCGCAGGAACTGGGATTTTTTTGTCCAGACAGCAGAAGCAGGGTGAACAGTTTTATAAAGTGGAAATAAACCGTATGATGGCAGAGATAAGTACAGCAGAGGACGTGGAAAACATTTCTCTTGATTTGTATCATTATGTAAAAAATATTGTTTATCTGTCTGCAAAAGAAACGGACAGAGAAACGGTCTGTGACTTTTATCGCGGAAATAATCGTATGAAAAGTATGGTTTATCCGCTGTACGCAGATAATCAAGTGGAAGGGTATTTGAGATTCGATTATCGGGAGGAGAGGGATGTCAGCCGGATATTTCTTGCAGTGGAAGGAGCTCTGTTTGTTATGGAAGTTTTTTTACTTGGTATTTTGCTTTATTTGCGGGGACATTTGATACAGCCTTTTAACAGGATGCAGGAACTGACCTATGAATTGTCAAAGGGAAATTTACAGGGGGAGGTAAAAGCAGAGCAGAATCATTATCTTGGAAATTTTCTGTGGGGAGTGGGGCAGTTAAGGGATGCCTTGCATGTGAGCCGGAAACGGGAATTAAAGCTGCAGAAAGAGAAAAAACTGCTAATGCTGTCTCTATCCCATGACATCAAGACGCCGCTTAATATGATTCATCTCTACAGCAAAGCCCTAGAAGAAGACGTGTATGCGGAAGAGAATGAAAAAAAGGCGGTTTATCGGCAGATTGGTGAAAAGACGGTACAAATTGAGAACTATGTAAATGAAATTGTAAAAGCATCCCGTGAGGATATTCTCCATATTGAAGTGGAAAAAGGGGAATTTTATTTTAAGGATTTTATGGACAAAGTGGCAGCAGTCTATGGAGAAAAGTGTGCCCTGCGAAAATGTGAGTTGTCTATTGGAAACTATGAAAATCGTCTGTTTTCCGGGGACTTTAACCGCCTGTTTGAGGTGTTTGAAAATCTGTTTGAGAATGCTTTCAAATATGGGGATGGGCGTAGAATTGAACTGACATTCTATGAGGAAGATTACTGCCAGTTAATCCGGGTATTTAACACCGGTGAGACGGTGACAGAAAATGATTTTACCCATTTATTTGACAGTTTTTTCCGGGGGGGAAACGTTGCAGGAAAGCAGGGAAACGGACTTGGTTTATATATCTGTAAAGAAATTATGCACAAAATGGGTGGAGATATATTTGCAGAGAGAGAAGACGATGGAATGGCATTTGTTGTGGTACTGCAAATGTAAAAATATGCTGTAAAATGCTGAAAACAGGAAAAATCCGGTTGAAAAATTTGTATAAATATGCGCATGCATTTCCTGTTGTAATGTGATAAGACATCTTTTGCGCAAAGGAGCGTTGGTGAATCATACTAATAGTTCGAATGATGCTGCAATACAGTGGCATCGGAGAACATCAACTTTACTAAAATGGGAAACTGCTTTAAAGTTGTTTCCCATTTTTGGTTACTTATATTGCAAAATAACCTCAAAAAGGGTAATATTCTATATGTGATATACCAAAGAAAACATGGCACACATAAAAGCACTGTAAACCAATCATAATAGTTGGAGCAGCGAATGTTTGTAGGAGGAAATGAAGATGAAAAGAATCGGATTATTGACAAGCGGCGGTGACTGTCAGGCATTAAATGCAGCAATGCGAGGTGTGGTAAAGGGACTTAGTGCAAATGTAGACGGGTTAGAAGTTTACGGATTTTTGAACGGATATAAAGGACTGATTTATGGAGATTATCGTCTTTTGACATCCTCTGATTTTTCAGGCATTCTCACAAAAGGGGGCACCATTTTAGGTTCTTCTAGACAGCCATTTAAACAGATGCGTGTGCCGGACGCAAACGGGCTCGACAAAGTAGAGGCGATGAAGTCTACCTATTATAAATTAAATTTGGACTGCATTGTGATACTTGGTGGAAACGGAACCCAGAAGACAGCGAATTTGCTTCGGGAAGAAGGATTAAACATTATTCATCTTCCAAAGACCATTGATAATGATATTTACGGCACGGATGTGACCTTTGGTTTCCAGAGTGCCATTAATATTGCAACGGATTGTATTGACTGTATTCATACTACGGCAGCTTCACACAACCGTGTATTTATTGTAGAAGTGATGGGACACAAAGTAGGATGGCTGACACTCTATGCCGGAGTTGCAGGCGGTGCAGACATTATCTTACTTCCGGAGATTCCTTACGATATTGAAAAAGTAATTGAGGCAATTAATAAGCGGACGAAAGCCGGAAAAGGTTTTACCATCCTAGCAGTTGCAGAAGGAGCAATTTCTAAGGAAGATGCAGCCCTTTCCAAAAAAGAATACAAAGAGAAAGTGGCAAAGAGAAAATATCCGTCTGTGTCCTATGAAATTGCGGACAGAATTTTTGAAGAGACAGGCATTGAAGTGCGTGTTACGGTACCGGGACATACCCAGCGTGGCGGCAGCCCATGCCCTTATGACAGAGTGCTCTGCACCAGACTTGGTTCTGCAGCAGCAAAAGCTATCATGGACGAGGATTATGGAAATATGATTGCTATGGTAAATGGCAAGACAAAACGTGTGCCGCTTGGCGAGGTTGCGGGCAAGTTAAAAACGGTTGACCCGGAAAACCAGATGATAAAAGAAGCAAAGAGAATTGGAATTAGCTTCGGGGACTAAATTGCGAAAGGGCCTTATATCGGAGCCCTCTCGCGTTAGAAGAACGCAGACCCGGCGTTCTTCTGCAAAGGGAAAACTCAAGTAGGACCATATACGGAAGTTCCTACGAACCGAAGAACGCAAACGTTCTTCCCTATATTGATAATATTGATGTAAAAGAGGAATTGAAATGTCTTATACGGCGTTATACCGTAAGTTTCGCCCCCAGGAGTTTGAGGATGTAAAGGGGCAGGATCATATAGTTACAACTTTAAAAAATCAGATAAAGGCGGACCGTATCGGTCACGCCTATCTGTTTTGCGGGACAAGAGGAACGGGAAAGACCACGATTGCAAAGATTTTTGCAAAAGCAGTAAATTGTGAGCATCCAGTGGATGGCAGTCCCTGTGGGGAGTGTCCGACCTGTAAGGCGATTGCGGCAGGTACGTCCATGAACGTGATTGAAATTGATGCCGCATCGAACAATGGTGTAGACAATATCCGTCAGATTCGGGAGGAAGTAGAGTATCGCCCGACGGAGGGAAAGTACAAAGTCTATATCATTGATGAGGTTCATATGCTATCTATAGGAGCGTTTAATGCGCTGTTAAAGACCTTAGAGGAACCGCCTTCTTATGTGATGTTTATTCTGGCAACGACAGAGGCACATAAGATACCGATTACGATTTTATCGAGGTGCCAGCGCTATGATTTCCGCAGAATCTCTATAGATACCATTGCGGCAAGGCTGAATGAACTGATGGAAAAAGAGCAGGTGCTAGTGGAGGAAAAGGCAATCCGCTATGTGGCAAAGGCTGCGGATGGTTCTATGCGTGACGCTCTAAGTCTGTTAGATCAGTGTATCGCATTCTACTTAGGACAGGAACTTACCTATGACAAGGTTCTTGAAACCTTAGGCGCGGTGGACACTGAGATTTTTAGCCGCCTGTTGCGTCAGATTTTAGAAAAAAATGTGACAGGATCCATCAGTATCATTGATGAGATGGTGATAGAGGGTAGAGAACTAGGACAGTTTGTTACGGACTTTACCTGGTATCTGCGAAATCTTATGCTGGTGCAAAGTTCTGACGATATGGAAGAGGTGCTTGATATTTCTACGGAAAATCTTGCTCTGCTAAAAGAAGAGGCAACGATGGTGGACACCGAAATATTAATGCGCTATATCCGTATTTTTTCGGAACTGGGCAGCCAGATAAAATATGCAAATCAGAAACGTATTTTAATTGAGATAGCGGTGATTAAACTCTGCAAACCGGAGATGGAAAAAGACTATACATCCTTGATTGACAGGGTGGACAGTCTTGAGAAAAAAATAGAAAAAGGTGTGGTCGTGGCGGCGCCGGGAGGTTTGGCCAGGCAGGACGGAGTAGGTGCGGCACAGGCACAAGGCGAAGTGCCAAAGATGGAACTTCCTAAAGCGATACCGGAGGATGTTAAGCAGATTATAAGCAATCTGGGAGGAATTTTATCACAGTTTACGGGTATCACGAAGTCCTATTTAAAGAAGGCAACTCCGTCATTGGGGCCTAATGACAGTTTATTGCTGGTCTTTGATGATGAGAATGCTTATAGTTATATTAGTGAAAATCGTTCCAACTGTCAGGAGGAGTTTAAAGCGATTGTTGCAGAAAGACTTGGCAAAGAGGTAGAACTTCTGGTAAAATTAAACGATACTGGCCATCCGAGTGGAGAAATTTACCCGGATTTGCGTCAGCTAATCAATTTTGACATTGAAGAAGAAGAGTTTTAACAAGGAGGAAAATAAGGCATGGCAAAAAGAGGTGGATTCCCAGGCGGTATGCCGGGAAATATGAATAATCTGATGAAACAGGCTCAGAAAATGCAACGTCAGATGGAAGAGGCACAGAAAGAGTTAGAGGAAAAAGAGATTACTGCCACAGCAGGCGGCGGAGCCGTGGAAGTGACAATTTCCGGTAAAAAAGAAATCACAAAAGTAAAATTATCCGAGGAGGTTGTTGACCCGGATGATATCGAGATGTTAGAGGATTTAATTATGGCAGCCACCAACGAGGCACTTCGCCAGTTAGAAGAATTTTCTTCTGAATCTATGGCAAAAATCACTGGTGGAATGGGAGGTTTAGGCGGAATGTTCTAATAATCCGCCTTAAATACTTCATCTGCCGGATAGCCTCCGGCACATTTCTGCATCCCCCGCTGAATACTGTCAGCGGAGGTGCCCCAATCCTTATCTTTGTTACGATAATCATTTTTTTCCACAAACCAGGAAACTTCCTTTTGCAGACGGTCTAAATTTTCCTGCATCAGAGAAAATGCCTGTGGATAAAATTCTTTTCGTTCCGATTCACTTAATTTATGTTCTGCAGTTTCAATTAAGTCGCCGAAGTGAGGCAGGCAAAATCCTTTGCTCTCTGCAAACATCTGGCGAAATTCCTCATTTTTCTGATATAAATCAAAAAAGGTATCAAGATAGCGCCCATAAATCTGGTTGAAATGGTCACAGACATAGCAGCTTTTGGTTTTAGCAGAAATCCATTTGCCAAGAGCGGTCTGTGGTGTAGTATCTGCGGTGGTATCTGTTTTTTTGAGACGCTTTAACAGGCTGCTTTTTCCGGGAGTAAAATCCTTCATTTCCTTGGTAAGTTCTGCGTTCAGCTTTTTTAAATGAGTGCTTAAAATCAGCGCATTTCCCAGACGGTTTCCGTAATCATACATCATTTTAAAGTGGTGACGGCAAAAACCAATCGCATCTGTCTTTTCACGGATGTCATCCTCCATGTAGGCAGAGCCTAGAATAAAGGAAATAGCGTGCTGTTCTGCTTTACGCTCTAAATTGCAGAACGGGCACTCATCTTTGACATTAAAAGCGTCCATTAACGGAATAGTTGCAATATTTTCTTTCATAAAATTTCCTCGCTTCGTAATTATGATATCTTAAGTATAGCATGAAAGTGACTAAATAGGGAAAAAGAAACTTGTAAAAATCTACGTTATCAATTAATATAGTAAGGGTATATTGATAACATGAGGTAAAAAATGGATTATTACAGCAGGCAAATCAGCAAATTAATACAGGAATTGTCCGCATTACCGGGCATTGGTGCTAAGTCTGCACAGCGTCTGGCATTTCATATTTTAAACATGCCGGAGGAAGCGGTGGAGAGCCTTGCCACAGCTATTGTGGATGCCAAGAAAAATGTCCGCTACTGTAAGGAATGTTTTACACTCACAGATGAGGAATTTTGTCCAATCTGCAGGGACAGTGGGAGAAACCACAAGACTATCATGGTGGTGGAGAATACCAGAGATCTTGCAGCTTATGAAAAAACAGGAAAATATGAGGGCGTATATCATGTGCTTCATGGAGCAATTTCCCCGATGCTTGGTATCGGGCCAAATGATATTAAGCTGAAAGAATTGATGCAGCGCCTGCAGCAGGATGTGGATGAAGTCATTATTGCCACTAACTCCAGTTTAGAGGGAGAAACAACGGCAATGTATATCAGCAAATTAATTAAGCCTACAGGTATTAAAGTGACAAGGATTGCCAGTGGTGTGCCGGTGGGCGGTGACTTAGAATATATTGATGAAGTGACACTACTTCGTGCCTTAGAGGGTAGAACAGAGCTATAAGGAAAACGATGGCATAGCAAAATAAGTCGATATGCCATAAAGTGATACAAAATAAGAAAGGAAACAGACGTATTATGACAAATCTGGAGCTTCAAAAAACAGCCAACGAAGTCCGTAAAAGTATTGTGACCGCAGTACACAGCGCAAAGGCAGGTCATCCTGGCGGATCTCTTTCCGCAGCAGATATTTTTACTTATCTGTATTTTGAGGAAATGAATGTAGACCCGAAAAATCCGAAAATGGCAGACCGGGATCGTTTTGTATTATCTAAAGGGCACACTGCACCGGGGCTTTATTCTGTCCTGGCAGAAAAAGGATTTTTCCCGAAGGAAGACTTGGTGACACTGCGTCATACAGGTTCTTATCTGCAGGGACATCCGGATATGAAGCATATTCCGGGAGTGGATATGTCCTCCGGTTCTTTAGGACAGGGGCTTTCTGTTGCAGTGGGAATGGCAGCAGCCGGTAAGTTTGATAAAAAGGATTACCGTGTGTATGCGCTCTGCGGCGACGGCGAGATTCAGGAGGGACAGATTTGGGAAGCTGCGATGTGGGCTGGTTTCCGCAAATTAGATAATTTAGTGGTTATTGTAGACAATAATAACCTTCAGATTGACGGAAGTGTAGATGAAGTATGTTCTCCATATCCGATTGATAAGAAGTTCGAGGCATTCAATTTCCATACGATTAATATCAATGGAAATGACTTTGATGAAATTCGTGCAGCATTTAAAGAGGCGCGGGAAACAAAGGGCAAACCGACCGCTATCATTGCAAAGACTTTAAAAGGGAAAGGGGTATCCTTTATGGAAAATGCCGTAGACTGGCATGGAAAAGCTCCAAATGATGAAGAGTATAAAGTTGCAATGGCAGATTTAGAGAAAGTGGGGGAAGCATTATGTCAGAAATAAAGAAAATAGCAACCAGAGAAAGCTATGGCAACGCCCTAGTGGAGGTTGGAAAAGAACACGAAGACTTAATTGTATTGGATGCAGACCTTGCCGGAGCAACCAAAACCGGTATATTTAAAAAAGCTTTCCCGGAGCGTCATTGGGATATCGGTATCGCCGAAGCAAACATGACCGGTATTGCAGCAGGACTTGCGACCTGTGGCAAAGTACCGTTTATCAGTTCTTTTGCTATGTTTGCGGCAGGCAGAAACTTTGAACAGGTGCGTAACTCCATTGGTTATCCACATTTAAATGTAAAAATCGGAGCAACCCATGCAGGTATTTCTGTCGGTGAGGACGGAGCAACCCATCAGTGTTTAGAAGATATTGCTTTAATGCGTACCATTCCGGGCATGGTTGTTATCAATCCTGCGGATGATGTAGAGGCGAGAGCAGCAGTTCATGCTGCATATGACCATGTAGGACCGGTGTATCTTCGTTTTGGACGTCTTGCAGTTCCGGTATTTAATGATGAGGAAACTTACAAATTTGAACTCGGAAAAGGAATTGTCTTAAAAGAGGGAACCGATGTCAGCATTTTTGCTACAGGACTTTGCGTCAACGAGGCAAGAGAGGCTGAGAAGCTTTTGGCGGCAGATGGTATTGAAGCAGAAATTATCAATATTCACACCATAAAACCGATTGACCGCGAACTCGTGGTAAAATCCGCATTAAAAACCGGAAAAGTAGTAACAGTAGAAGAACATTCCGTTATTGGTGGATTAGGAAGTGCTGTCTGTGATGTGTTGTGTGAGGAAGCGCCAACTAAAGTATTAAAGATTGGAACTAACGATGTATTCGGCGAGTCCGGTCCGGCATTAGAGCTGCTCCACAAATATGAATTAGATGCAGAAGGCATTTACAAGAAAGTCAAAGCGTTTGTAAAATAAGAAAACAGCAGGGGAAGTGTCAAAGCCATTCAGATAAAGGCAGGCAGTTCCCTTTTTTGTCGAAAAGTTTTTAAGAATTAGCCCACAATCCACCAAAATATTTAGACAAGCTGTGTTACCATTTTTTCCAAAGAAACGGCAAAGCCGCAGAAAGGAGAAATGGCATGATAGAAATCATCCGGGAGGAAGACTATGATAATACAAAAGAAAAAGTCTTACCAAAGGATATTAAGCAGATTGGAAAGCCGGATATCGGTGATAGAATTTATGTGGAGGACAGAGTTTACCGATATTTGCATCCCTATGATGACCAGATAGAAAAAGCAGCCTATGTACTGTTGGGCAGATTTGAAAATTATACCGGCAGACAGTGTACCTTTATTGAGGGAGCGATCCGATTAGAAGAAATGAATTTTGACGGAGAACTGCCGGTGTGGAATGACAATACCTGGGGCTATATATACAAAAAATTAAAAAAAGACTATGACAACATGGTGATTGTGGGATGGGCGATGGATATCAAAGGTCAGTTGCCAAACCTTACCGGAAGAATTGAAAAACTGCATCAAAACCATTTTGGCGGTACGCATCAGGTTTTGTTTCTCATGGATACATTAGAACGAGAAGAGGCATTTTATAGCAGCAGAAACAATCATTTATATAGGAGAGATGGATTTTACATATATTACGGAAAAGGAATACCAAATTCATTAGATATTCCAGAGGCAAACAAGACAGAGCATAATGCGGAAAGTTGGGAAAAACATCCGGTTTTTGAAACGGAACTGCCCCAAAAGAAACAGGAGGATTTAGATTTTCAGGAGCGCATTTACTTTGAGGAAAGCAATCAATCCGAAAAGGAAACGGAGACCGACACATTTTTTGAGCGGAGAAGTGCTAGAAAGGAAGGTAGTTACAGAAAACAGTTGACAGAACAGGAGCCGAAAGAAAGAGGTGCAGTATTTTCCTCCCCAGTGTTGTTGGCAGTGGTAGTATGCGTACTGGGATTTGCGGCATATCAGAACCATCAGAAAATGAACGAAATGCAGAATGCACTGGCGCAGATAAACACGGTTCACATTGTCACGGAGGAGGAAGAAACAGAGCAGGCAGAAGCGGTTAAGGTGGAACAGGTAAAGGGAAATGTGGAAAAGCAGCAGGATACACAGATGGTAGAAACAGAAGTAGTTGCACCGGTTGTAGAGGATACATCAGATTTGGCAGAGACATCGGCTGCAACGAATACATCAGAGACATCGGCTACGACAAATACACCAGACACAGCGGCAGCGGAAAATAGTACAACGGATGCTGATAGCGAAACATCTTCTGCGGAAGGAAATGCAGGGAATACAGAAAGTTCTGAGGAGAAAAATCAGACTACACAGACGGCGGCATCTTCAGAAGTCGAGAATTATCTAAAACAGGGATATTATATTGTGCAGAAAGGGGACAGTATGGCGAGTATCTGTCGAAAAATATACCAGACGACGGCAATGATGGATGAAGTCTGTAAAGCAAATGATATTGATGACCCGGATTCTATCTACGCCGGACAATATCTGACATTGCCAAATTAGAAAAAAAGAGTGAAAGAAATGAGAAATATGATATAATGAGCGCAAGCAAGTCAACATGCTAGCATGATTGACGAGCGGCGAATGCCTATCATGTGCCGGTTTTGCACATGATATATTTAAAGCACTGAGCACCAAATGAAATTTAGAAATGAGGAACTATGGAAGGAAAAAACAAAAGAGGCTTTCGCACGGTAGCAGAGACTGACATGAAAGAGTATGAGCGGAAATTACGGGAGCATCGGATAAAAATAATAAAAAGGACGGCAATCATTATTTTGGTGGTGTTGGCGGTGGCGGCGGGAACCGGATTATTTATGGCACTGCGGCACTATGAAAGTTATGATGTGCTTACAAGCAAATCAAGGGCAGACACGGAGGCAACTCATTTTGCGGATTTTAAAGGGAATATCCTAAAGTACAGTAATGACGGGGCATTTTACACGGATACTGCTAATGAATTGATTTGGAATCAGACCTATGAAATGGCGAATCCTCAGATAGATATATGTGGCAGCTATCTGACGATTTACGATAAAAAGGGAAGTATGCTTTACATTCTTACCCCGGAGGGATTGCAAAGCAAAATCGAAACAACCATGCCGATTGAGCAGGTGTGTATTGCAGGTCAGGGAACGGTGGCAGTGCTTATGACCAAAGATGCTGCGGGATATGTGGCGCTTTATGATAAAACGGGAAAGAATCTTGTACAGGGTGCCATACATGGTGAGAAGAAAGGTTACCCCATAGCGATAGCCATTTCACAGGATGCCATAAAACTGGCAGTGTCTATGTTAGATATCAATGCCGGAACTGTAAAGAGTACAGTGGCATTCTATAATTTTGGATCCGTGGGTCAGAATGAAATTGATCATGTGGTTGGAGCAAGTTCCTTTGATGATACGGTGATTCCAGAGATGGAGTTTGTTTCAAATGATAAGTTGGTAGCAATTTCTGATTCGGGACTGATTTATTTTGAAGGGACACAGAAACCGCAGCAGTCGGGAGAAGTGCCTTTTGAAAAACAGGTAAAAAGTATTTTTTATAATCATAATTACATCGGCTTGGTAACCAGTAATGAGGATGAGGCGGTGACGCACCACCTGAGTGTCTATGACATGAAAGGTAGCCTTGTAATGGAAAAGAATTTTGCATTAGAATATACAGAAATTGAATTTCTTTCTAATGATGAAATTTGTATCCAAAATGAGGATACCTGCGATATTTACAGCATCATGGGTATTTACAAATTTCACCATGAATTTAAAGAAACAATTTATAAGGTCATACCGGGAAATTCCGGTTTAAACTATACGTTTGTACTTGAAGATGCGACAGAAAAAGTGAGGCTGAAGTAAGGAGATACATATGAACTGGGTTTTGGTAATAGTGTTATTGTTTTTGGTATGGGAGATGATGCGGGGATATCGCAGAGGGTTACTTCGAACATTGTATTCGTTGGTGTCATGGATTATTGTATTGGTGTTTGTGATGTGGGCAACTCCTTATATAGATGATTATCTCTTGGAACATACAACTCTTTATGAGACAATTGAGGCACATTGTGCGGATGAGGTTCGCCGGACGGCAGAAAACAATACGGAGCAGACCATAGAACAGAATACAAAATATGAGGAATTGTCGGAACTGGGGCTCAATCTGCCGGATAGTGTACTAGATGATATGTTGGAAAAAACGGGAACTGCGGCAGATGAGTTTTTGGAGAGCAGTGGGGTTTATGATGAGATTGCAAAAGGAATAGCAGGATTTATAGTGGAAGGAATCTCTTTCTTTATTGCATTGATAGCGGCGTGGATCATTGTAGATATCATATCACAACTGCTTGGTGTTGTTTCTAAAATTCCGATTATACATGGCATTAATAAAACACTCGGTATTTTTGCCGGGGGATTGTATGGCTTCATTGTGGTATGGGTTGTATTTTATCTGATTGCACTTGGTAGCACCAGTGAATTGGGAGGAGCGTTGATTTCTTACATTTATCAAAACCCGTTTCTACAGTTTCTATATGAGAATAATCTTGTGATTACTATATTAATGAAATATCAGTAAAGAATGCGTAATCAAAATATAAGAAGTAATAGATATGGGGGATAGCTGAAAGCATATCCCCCATATCTATTTATGGAAGAAAGTAGCAGAAAAGATACACAAAATAACAGTAAAAAAATCTTACAAAATGGGTGTTGACATCTGAAAATAATGATGGTAATATAAAAGTCCACCGCAAAAAGGAATTTATGTGGTGACTTAAAAATAGGTATGGAAACAAAAGATATTTCTTAAAAAAGTTGTTGACAAACAAGATTACTTATGATAAGATATCAAAGTTGTCGCGTTTGAGAGATAACAAGATGGAAGAAGAACTTTTAAAAAACTTCTTTCAAAAATGAAAAAAGTTGTTGACAAATGAGCTTGAAAGTGATATAGTAAATAAGCTGTCGCTTGAAACTAACAGCAACAAAGCAAAGAACATTGATAACTGAACAGTGAAATAACCTTGAAAGATTCAAAAGAACCAAATAACTGGTTTGAAAGAGATTTCAGGCTGTCGAAAGACAGACGAACACTTCTTAAATAAGAAGTAACCTTAAAACAGTAAATATCATGGATTTCGTCCGCAAGGGTGAAGAAGTGATATGCCAGATTTTATCTGGACAGTATCAAACAAATTTTAACATGAGAGTTTGATCCTGGCTCAGGATGAACGCTGGCGGCGTGCTTAACACATGCAAGTCGAACGAAGCACTTAACTTGATTTCT
>JAQXGQ010000176.1 GCA_029006795.1 Clostridiales bacterium
GGAGAACTGGATAAATACAAGGCGTATCCTACATTTTTGAAAGAGAAAATAGGGACGATTGGAAATGGGATAGAGCATATTGTTACTCATGAAATAAATACTGATTCAGGATCAGAAGTGAAATCAGAAGTGAAGGGATGACAATGCAAAATCCTTTCAGATATGTTATAATAATAACAACAACGGTAGGCTTTTTTCCTTTGCTTAATGGGGGTGTGAAATTTATGAGTAAAAATGTACGTCTTGCAGACATTTATATCAAAATATACAATAAAAAGAATTTGACGATGGATGATCTGACTTTTTTGGCAAAGTATGATCCGGAGTGTTTTGCAAAGACCTGCCAGAATTTAGTCTATAATATTCCGGAGACAAAGAAGCTGATGCAGCCGGAAACAGAGACAAAAGAAATAATGGAGGAGGCTTTAGGGGCAGATACGGTTTCAGAAATGGATAAGATGGAACTTCTTTTGGAGAATTTGAAGAAAATGGAGGAACTTCCGGTACAGAAGGTCAGTGCAGACAGAGTCAAAGATTTGCTTGGAAATCTTTATATGGAAATGCTGTTTCCGCATAATGGAACTAATCAATATTTTAAAATGGAAAATGACAATCCATCGGTTTTCAATAAAAAAGTATAATGAGGAAAAACCATTAATTTCAAGATTGAGATAGGCATGCAATTCTGTTATGATAAACAGGTATGATGCAAAGCCCTCAGGGAAAATGATGTGGGGATAATGCTCGACAAGAATGAAAAAATGTACTATATCGGGAGGAATAGGGATATGTTAGAAGCAGGAATTAAAGGTCAGATGATGATGACCGTGGAAAAAGAGAACACGGCAGAGGTGATGAAGAGCGGAACCTTGCAGGTATTTGCCACACCGGCAATGATAGCCTTAATTGAAGAGACGGCATGGAAGAGCGTGGCAGATGAGTTAGAAGAAGGAACTGCTACAGTGGGAACCAGTTTGAATGTAAAGCATTTATCCGCATCCCCGGTGGGAATAAAAGTCACCTGTAACACGACATTAGTGGAGGTAGATGGAAGACGCCTTGTATTTTCTGTGGAGGTAGAGGATGAAGCGGGAAAAATTGGTGAGGGCATCCATGAGCGCTTTATCATCCAGTCTGAAAAGTTTCAGAAAAAGGCGGATGCAAAGATAGAAAAGTAAAGTTACATAAATTTACGATAGGTGCATAGGATGAAAGCAGAAAGTAAGGGAAATATCTTAGATTTCGCTGAAAGGAAAAAGAGGGGGACATATTATGAATACAGTAATCGGGTTACTGATACCGTTTTTGGGAACAACATTAGGTGCATCCTGTGTATTCTTTTTAAAAAATGAATTGAATCAATTGGTGCAGAAGGCGTTGTTAGGATTTGCATCCGGTGTGATGGTGGCAGCTTCCGTGTGGTCTCTTCTGATACCGGCAATAGATATGTCAGGAGATATGGGAAAACTGGCTTTTATTCCGGCGGCAGTGGGATTTTCTGTAGGTATGGCATTTTTGTTTGCTATGGATAAAATCATACCGCATCTTCATCTCAATGAAGAAAAACCGGAGGGACTGCCAAGTCAGCTAAAAAAAACAACGATGCTGGTACTGGCTGTCACTCTGCACAATATTCCTGAGGGAATGGCAGTGGGGGTGGTGTTTGCCGGGCTTTTAGCAGGCAGCGAGAAGATTACTCTTGCCGGGGCAGTAGCACTTTCCATCGGAATTGCCATTCAGAATTTTCCGGAAGGTGCGATTATTTCGCTTCCGCTGAAAAGCGAGGGCGTCGGCAGAGGAAAAGCATTCTTCTATGGAATGGCATCCGGTGTGGTAGAACCGATAGCGGCAATGATTACGATTCTTCTGACAGGAATCGTGACGCCGTTTCTTCCGTATCTTCTGGCATTTGCCGCAGGAGCCATGCTTTATGTGGTGGTGGAGGAATTGCTGCCGGAAGCATCTTTGGGAGAGCACAGCAATATTGGTACGATTGGGTTCGCGGTTGGTTTTTTGATTATGATGATTTTAGATGTGGCATTGGGATAGGAATTGTGCTATACTCATACTAAGCAATGGGAAGTGTAAAAGTATTGCAAGCAGACACACAAAGATAAAATAAGGAGTATATGTATATGCAGGAAGATATAAGAGCGCAGCTTATTAAACAGTTTCCGTCTGATGTAGTGGAAACGACTGATCCTGAAGGCAGAGTAATATATGCCTGTCCGACATGTAAGAGACCAACGACTGTTAATACAAATAAATGCGGAGGATGTGGGCAGGTATTATCCTGGGAGCATATTCGGAAAGAGGAAGCCACCAAGGGGATAAAGACTGCTATGATGAAGTTTGAAGTTCCGGGGGATTTTACGGTAGGGGATTGCAGAAAGTGTCCGCTTTCCTATATTGCAAAGGAAAACAACGACAATGTGTATGAATGTCCGTTAAAGATGCGAGCACATTGCAAACTGGAATTATCGTAAGACACAGGGTGTCCCACTAAATCGTTTAGTGAGGCACCCTTTTTATCTTTACGAGGAAAGCGAGACATATTTATGGAAAAATTACAATATATCTGGATGGGAATTGGAGGTGTACTGCTCGTTCTTTTTGTAGCGCCTCTTTTTACCAATGGGATTGTCAATCTTGGAACAGTTACCGGGGTGGTGATTTCCGGTTTGCTTATCCTTTATGGACGTTTTTTGCCGGAGGTCCATGAAAAGCTGCAAGCGGCAGGAGAAACGAAAGGTGGAAAGGCTTTACTTGCTTTGGCAGGGATGATCGTGTTACTGATTCTGACGGTTGCATTGTTTGAAACTCTGCTTATGGTGAAAGCAGCCTGTAACCGTCCACCGGAAAATACCACGGCGATAGTGTTAGGATGCAGCGTCAAAGGAACGAAGCCCAGCAGGATATTAGGAGAACGTTTAGAGGCTGCCTATGCGTATTTGACAGAAAATGAAAAGGCGGTGGCAATCTTATCTGGTGGAAAAGGGGAGGATGAAGATATTTCCGAGGCACAGTGTATGTATGAGTATTTAACGGCTAAGGGAATTGACGGAAAACGGCTGCTGTTAGAGGATGCTTCTACAACGACGAAGGAGAATCTTCTTTATTCCAAGAAAATTTTAAAGGAGCAGGGATTAGGAGAGAGGATTACCATTGTTACTAGTGAGTTCCATGAGTATCGCGCCAATGATATGGCGGAAAAGTTAGGCTTGGAAAGTTACAGTACACCGGCGCATACTTTTTTTGTTTATTTGCCGACGTATTATGTGAGAGAATTGTACGGAATATTATATTACAAGATTGCGCATTCATAGGAGGGGTTAAATGTCATCAAAGTATTATGCAGTGAAAGTAGGAAAGACACCGGGAATCTATTATAACTGGAATGACTGTAAGGCGATGGTAGACGGCTTTCCCGGAGCAGTATATAAAAGCTTTAAGACGCTTCAGGAGGCAGATGATTTCCTGAATGAAAATCTTGACAGAAAAATGACACCGGAGCTTGAGACAGGAAAGACAGAGCATGTTGACGGAAAAGTGCCGGAGGTTTATGCTTTTGTAGACGGTTCTTTTCATGCAGGTACAAAGGTCTATGGTTACGGAGGTTTTCTGGTACATCACGGGAAAAAAGAGATACTCCAGGGTTCAGGAGATGAACCGGAAATGGCTTCTATGCGAAATGTGGCAGGAGAGGTCTTAGGCAGTATGGCGGCGATGAAGCTGGCACTGGAGTTAGGCTTAGAAGAACTGACTATTTATTACGATTACATGGGGATTGAAATGTGGGCTACAGGGGCATGGAAGCGCAATAAGGCGGGAACGATTGCTTATTATGATTATGTTAATTCTATCAGGGGAAAGTTAAAGATAAATTTTGTGAAGGTGAAAGGGCATTCCGGTGTAGAAGGAAATGAGGAAGCAGACCGCCTTGCAAAAGAGGCGGTTGGCATTCTTGAATAATAAGCGGAAATGAAAAAAGAGAAACCAGAGCCGCAGTAATAAACTGTCGTCTAAGATTCCTCTTTTTTCTTACGAGTGTTTGACTTCATATGCTCTCTTTCTCTAAAACTAAGCAATGGCATCAAATCCCTTTGATGCGTCCTCGCGCTCCACATGAGACGCTGCTGCTAATAAAGCTGCAAAGGAACTAGCTTCCTGTCTTGTGTGGTTGTTTGAGTCTCGCTTTTGTGGTGTAATCCGCTTGATGCGGGTTACGGGGCTTACGGGTTGCAATAATGAAATAGATTCTACGTAGATTGCGACAATCATCCTCCTTGACAAAAGTGCTGATTACATAGTTTTTTTGTTCCTTTGTACTATATATCGGATAAAATTCCAGAAAATTAACAATATTTTGTGGAATTTGTAAAGAATCTTTGAGAAAAGTGTGATATGATAAATGCAGATGAATATTCAGGATAATAAACGAGGTAACATATTATGAATTATGCAGAAATAAAACCATATTCTATTGAAAACGGAACGGGAGTGAGGGTGTCTTTATTTGTGTCAGGCTGCACGCATCATTGTAAAGAGTGTTTTAATCCGGAAACGTGGAATTTTTCTTATGGGAAACCTTTTACAGAAGAGACGGAGGCAGAGATACTGAGAAAATTAGAGCCTGTCTATATTACCGGACTGACGCTGCTAGGAGGAGAGCCGGGTGAACCGGAAAATCAGAGAGGACTTTTGTCGCTGCTTCGGACTATGAGGGAACGACTGCCGGAAAAGAATGTCTGGACTTATACAGGATATCTGTATGAAGATTTTCTGCCCGGTGGGAGAGCTTACTGTGAGGTGTCGGAGGAATTTATAAGTCTGATTGATGTTTTGGTAGATGGTCCTTTTATTTTGGAGAAAAAGGATATTTCTTTAAAATTCCGTGGTTCCGCGAATCAGAGGATAATTGATGTGAGAGAAACGAGGGCAAGCGGTGAAATTGTGTTGGCTATAGAATAAACTTTTTTGCAAATAATAATGAATTGTGCTATAATTGCCGATAGCGATTTTATACGGCAGGGATGATGAGAGATTTAGGATAGAATACAGGGAGATTAGAGTATGAGATTTACATGGAAAACATTGGCGGCTGTGCTCTGTTATGCACTGGGTGTTGTGGGTTGGTGTTATGTGGGTGGTTACATGATACTGGCAAAGCCGGTGAAAGGACTGGTTGTGGCATATCTGGCAGGAAAACTTTCTGTCTGGAAAATTGTTGCTGCCATTATACAGGGGTTTGTTTATTTGTCCTTAGCAGGCGGTGTCTGGTGTATCGGTTATATGTTAAGCAATTATTTTAAGGATCATTAGAGGGATGAGGGTGTCACGAAGACACCCTTTTTGTTATTTCATAGGAAAGAACTTGTTAAATTAACGTATGAAAGTGTTTGCCTTTCCTATGAAATAACAAGCACTCCGTGCAGGATGCGCAGCTCGCAGAGAGGAGGATAGCCATAAATGGCACTGCTCGCGCGCAGCAAAGTGTACAAGCTCTCTCAAGATTGAGGGGCGGGGAGTTGAGAGTGGGCTTGCCCACTTTGTTATTTTTTCATTAAAACAGTTTTAAACCGGGAGGAAAACAGAAATATGATTTTACAGGTGCCATCCTATTATAAGGATTTTCATTGTATTGCCGGAAAATGTAAGGATAGTTGCTGCATCGGATGGGAGATTGATATTGACGAAGATACGGAAGCGTATTATAGAAGTGTGGAGGGAACGTTTGGGGAGAAACTGAAAGAGAACATGGAGGAAAACAGTTTTATTCTGCAGGAAAATGGTTGGTGTCCTTTTTTGAATAAAGAGAAACTTTGTGATATTTGTATTGAATTGGGGGAGGAAGCGTTAAGCGAGGTCTGTACGGAATATCCGAGGTTTACGATGGAATATCCGGGAGTAAGAGAAAAAGTGCTCTGCCTTTCCTGTGAGGAAGTGGGAAGGATTGTCTTTGGAAACTGCGAAAAAATCGGTTGGGAACGTCAGCAGCTTTCCGAGGAATACAGCGAAGAAGAGTGGGAGAGGGAAGAGATTGAAACCTCGCAGAGGCTAGAACAGATACGTGACGAGGCAGTTTCTATTTTGCAGGATAGAAGTCACTCCATTGAGAAGCGGGCGGCTGATTATCTTTCCTATATCAATCACAAGCAGCAGGAATTATCCGGTATAGTGCCAGAAAAGGAAAAAGCCGGAGAAATGACTCCTTATCAGTGCTTCAAAGAGCGGTTGAAGCAGTATGATGAGTTAGAGGTGCTAGATGAAGAGTGGGAAAGAATAAAGTGTCAGCTGGCAGATTTTTTTACACCGGAAAACTATGAAAACTGTCACAGAGAATTTGCTAAAGTAAACAGGGAAAGAGAATACGAATATGAACATCTTCTGATTTATTTTACCTGCCGCTATTTTATGAGAGCATTTTATGATGACAATCTGCTTACAAAGGCCCAGTTTGCCATAGCGGGATTTTTGATGATACGGGATATGGATGTGGTGCGTTACTTCGCAAAAGGAAAGCAGTTTTCACTCGAAGACCGGATTGACACCGTGAGGATTTATGCGAAGGAGGTGGAACATTCCGAAGAGAATATTGATTGTCTAGGAGAGGCTTTTTTGTTTGAGGAGGTGTTCTCGGTGGAGGAACTTATAAAACAGATTTTATGCACAAAAACGCATGGAATGTGATATGATAAAAAGAGATTTTTAGATAGAAACAAAAAGAAAAGGAGAAAGCGGGCAATGAAGGTTATTTTAGTAAATGGAAGCCCAAAGGAAAAAGGATGTACTTATACAGCGTTACAGGAAGTGGCTGGTGCTTTGGAAAAACAGGGCATTGAGACGGAGATTTTTCAAGTAGGTGCAAAACCGGTGGCAGGCTGTATCGTATGTGGAGCCTGCATTTCCACAGGGAAATGCTTTGTGGAGGATGTGGTAAATGAATTTGTGGAGAAGGCAAAGGGGGCAGATGGTTTTGTGTTTGGAAGTCCGGTACATTATGCAGCAGCATCCGGCGCCATTACCTCTTTTTTAGACCGGGCATTTTACGGGAAAGGAGCCGTTTTTGCCGGAAAACCGGGAGCGGCGGTGGTAAGCTGCAGACGAGGGGGAGCTTCGGCTGCCTTTGATCAGTTGAATAAATATTTTACCATCAACAACATGCCGGTGGTATCCTCTCAGTACTGGAATCAGGTGCATGGCAATACTCCTGAGGAAGTAAAACAGGATGCGGAAGGCTTACAGACTATGAGAACATTAGGAAATAACATGGCATGGCTGTTAAAGTGTATTGAAGCGGGAAAGAATGCCGGAATTTCATTTCCGGAGAGGGAACCGGCGGTAAAGACAAACTTTATCCGTTAAAAATGATAAGAGGGTAGATTAAGAAGAAACTTCAATAGGGCTGAAGGGAAGGTAATTGTGAGGTACAGCGGGGAGTAAAGCAATGCAGAGCATGGAAGAAAGACGGTTGCGGGAAGAACAGCGGAAAAACGAAGCACGGATGAAACGGCGCAGGAAGCGGAAACGGCAGCAGAGAATCGTACGTGGTATCACGGGAGTTACAATATTAGCGATTGTATTAGCTGCTTGTTTTGGAATCAGTCGGTCTGTGAAAAATAAAGAAACAGAAGCAGAAGCAGAAGGGGTAGTGACTGTGGAAGAAACAAAATATATTGCCGAACGACCGGAACTGATGGTGGAACTGATTGATATGAACCAGTACTCAAGACCGGGGACCGCATTAGAAAAGGTCAACGGTATTGTGGTTCATTACACGGCAAATCCGGGAACCACGGCAGAGCAGAACCGGGGGTATTTTCAAGGGTTAGCTGAGAGCGGAGAAACTTATGCCAGCAGTCATTTTGTCATAGGACTTTCCGGTGAAATTGTGCAGTGCATTCCCTGTAATGAGATAGCTTATGCCTCAAATGAGAGAAATGCAGACACGATTTCTATTGAATGCTGCATTCCGGATGAGACGGGAAGGTTTAATGATGCGACCTACGCTTCTCTAGTGCATTTAGTAGCGTGGCTGATGGGAAGGTATGAACTGACGTCGGAGGACGTTATCAGGCATTATGATGTGACGGGAAAAGCGTGTCCGAAATACTATGTGGAAAATCAGTGGGCATGGGATGCTTTTAAGGAGGATGTGGTTTCATATATTGATACCTACGGTATTGCCAAAACAGAGGAAATACAGTAGAATACAACTAATCAATAAGGTCAAAGGGTGAGGTATGTTAAACACAAGTTGCGAGAAGTTACGAAAAAGAGAAAGCCTGAGAGAAACGCTGCAGTTTCTTCGGAATGAAGCAAAAGATAGAAAATGTGCAGAAGAATTAAAAGCGTTGTTAGGGGATGGAAAACTTTTGACAGAGTTATTATCAGAAGGGGAACCTAAAGTGCGTAAAAATGCAGCATTGCTTATAGGGGATTTACGGCTGCAGCAGGTGGCAGATGCACTTTGGGAAGCATATAACCGGGAGACCACGCTTTTTGTGAAAAGTTCCTATCTTACGGCTTTAGGAAGACTAGAAGTATCTGATTTTTCGGAGCAGCTAAAGGGACGGATGGAAGAACTTTTAAAAGTAATTCCTGCGGAGAACGAAAGAAAGCATATCAATGAGGAAATCCGTGAATTAGGTAAACTATTAAACCGTATCGAGGGAAGCAGACGACATACTTTCACCGGAGCAGAAAAAGCACATGAGATGGTGCTTACCGTAAACCACGGCTGTGGAAGCGTAACGGCGAGAGAAGTATCGGAATTGTCGGCGACAATACGCAGAACCGTAAAACCTCATCCGTTAGGAGTGCTGGTTTATACAAAAGATATGCAGCCTTTTGCGAGATTAAGAACTTACCGGGAACTGCTTTTTCCGATACATGTAAAAGAAAAGCTGCAGCCTAAGCCGGAACTCGCAGCGCAGGGCATATGGGAATCAGATTTGTGGGAACTATTGACAGAATGTCATAGAGAGCAAGAGCCATTTTTTTTCCGTCTGGAATTAAAAGCAAAAATGGATTTATCCGAAAAAAGCAGTTTTGCAAAGAAATTTGCGGCAGAGTTAGAGCGCTGCTCGCAGAGAAAACTTGTCAATTCTACCGGGGATTATGAGATTGAGATACGTTTGTTGGAAAACAGGGAGGGGAAACTGGTTCCTTTCTTAAAATTATACACCATCCCCGTAAATCGTTTTGCTTATCGTAAACATGCGGTGGCAGCGTCTATTCATCCGGCAGCCGCTGCGATGTTAGTGAAGCTGGCACAGCCATATTTAAAAGAGAATGCACAGATATTAGATCCCTTTTGCGGAGTGGGAACGATGTTAATTGAGAGGGATATTTTGGTGCCTGCAAGAGAAAAATATGGCATAGATATCTTTGGAGAGGCGATTGACGGAGCGAGGGAAAATGCTGCATTAGCGGGAGAAAAGATTAATTTTATTCATAGGGATTATTTTGATTTTACTCATGGATATTTGTTTGATGAGATTATTACCAATATGCCGGTGCGGGGAAAGAAAACCAAAGAAGAGATGGATGCTTTCTATGGTGGATTTTTTGCAAAGTCGAAGAGTATGCTTGTTTCCGGTGGAAAAATGATATTTTATTCAAATGAAGAAGGGTTTGTGAAAAAGCAGCTAAGGCTTCATAGGGAATTCAGACTGTTACAGCAATTTTGCATTCGGGAAAAGGAACATTTTTATTTATTTATCGTTGAATTAAAGGGGTAGTCGCATGGCATTTTCAATCAAAGAAAGAGAAGAGAAGCAGGCAGAAAAGGAACAGGGGCTGTTAGACGCATTATTAATGCAGAATTTACAGGATCAGTTCTGCCAAGCGAATAATGTATATCTGGTGTGTTTAAGTAAAGAACAGGGTGTAGTTACAAGAATTTACGGTTCGAAAGAAGAATTAGAATACATTCATAGTGTTGTTGATATGGACAAGCATATGATGCTGCTGGAAAAATTGATGGATAGCAGCATTGAGAGTGTGATTGAAGAAGAGTGTGCAAAAGATTACATTAAAATGAGCGGAGTATCTATTCGTGTGGGTGGAAAAACGGAAGCTATCTGGATTGTGATAGGAGTTTTAGAGAGAGAAGAAGCGGATGTGCCTGAGTATATAATGAGGACAACGCCGGAACGCTACTATAAGTCTCTGGAATTTTTAGAAACCCTGTCAAAGCAGATGTTCGCGGTTAAGATGGAAGAACTGATGGCACAGGAGGCATTTTTAAAGAGCCGGGAAGCTGTAACCCAGATGGAAGCAGAACTTCACCGCAATGAGGCAATGACTGCAATTGTAAAGATGTTAGAGTCAGAAGAGAGCTTTGAGATTGTGGCAAACCATATTTTGAAGGATGTCTGCGAATATTTAGATATTTCTACAGGGACGCTTTTAAGAGAAAATAAAAATGGATTGACCATAGATGTCATCTGCGAGTATTTAGCACCGGGATTAGAAAAGGGTGTGAAATTCTGCAAGGAGATTGAGAAGAGTGATTTGCCTTTTTTCAATGGGAAACCTTATATGATTTCTTCTGATTCTATGCTGCCGGATGAATTTTATCGCCTGTTTGAGCAGGGAGGAATAAAAGCAGGGATGTTTCTTCCAGTGGATATTAATGGGCATGCCGGAATGTATCTCTGTTTCTGTGAACTAGAGAAAAGCCGGACCTGGGATATGGGAGAGATCAAGTTTGTCAGTGATGCAAAACGTATTATTCAGAGCATTTTACAAAAGCGGATTGCAAAAAATTCTTTGGCAAGTTCCTATACCTCTCTAGAGGCAATTCTGGAGAATATCGGCTGTGCTGTTTATGTGCTAGATCCAGTGGAAAGAACCACACTTTATACGAATCAGCGTTTTAAAAATGCGTTTCAGAAAGGGTTAGAGCAGTTCCAGAAGGATTTGGAAATTGAAATGTCGGCACAGCAGGAAAACTATTTCCGGGAAATTTATCAAAAAGAAGAAAAACGCTGGTTTGATTTACATAGTACCAGAATTGACTGGGTGGACGGCAGAAAGGTACTTCTTTGTACCATTTATGATGTGACAGATAAGAAACTTTATCAGCAGAAAATTGAGAAACAAGCAAATAACGATTTCCTGACAGGACTTTACAATAGGATGCGCTGTGAGCAGGATTTAGAAAGATACATTGAACAGACGAAGGAATTTCACGGAGAAGGAGCACTTCTTTACATTGATCTGGATGATTTTAAGCATATCAACGATGGCTTGGGACATCAGTATGGCGATATACTGCTAAAAGAGATATCGCAAAGATTAAAGAGAATACCGGGAGTTGAAAATAACTGTTACCGTATGGGTGGAGATGAATTCATCGTCATTTTATCTTACCTTCATATTTCTATGATGCAGCAGATTTTAGATCAAATCAAGGATTTATTTGCGAAACCCTGGATGTTAAAAGGGGCTGACTATTATTGTACGATGAGCATGGGGGTAGTGCGTTTTCCTACCTACGGTGATACGGTAGAAGAACTGATTAGAAAGGCAGACATTGCTCTTTATGTGGCAAAGTGCGCAGGAAAGAACCGGATTGAATTTTATGAGGACAATGTGGAAAATGCTTCCACCTCGTATAAACGTCTTGATTTAGAGAAAAATATGCGGAATGCTACACAGAATGCCTGCCGTGAATTTGAGGTTTATTATCAGCCTATTGTAGATGTGACAAAGCCGGGGATACCATGTACCGGAGCAGAGGCGCTGATACGTTGGAATTCAGGGGAAATGGGGATTATTCCGCCGGTGGATTTCATTCCGTTAGCAGAATATTTAGGACTGATTAATCCTATCGGAGAATATGTTTTACGAGAGGCGTGTAAGCATTGCAGGTACTGGAATGACATGGGACATCCCGATTATAAGGTTAATGTCAATCTTTCTGTGGTACAGCTTTTGCAGAATGATATTGTGGAACGAGTGTATCAGGTTATCAAAGAAACCGGAATTATGCCACAGAATCTTACTCTGGAAGTAACGGAAAGCCTTGCTATCAATGATATGAACCGCATGAAAAAGATTTTGGCAGAAATCAGAAGACTTGGTGTGAGAGTGGCGTTAGATGATTTTGGAACCGGCTATTCTTCGTTGAATCATATTCGTGAAATGCCGATTGATGTGATTAAGATTGACCGCTGTTTTGTGATTGATATTGGTAAGGATGAGTTTTCAAGTGCTTTTGTAAAAATGGTGGCAGAACTTGCTAATGCTATCCAGGTGAAAGTATGCGTGGAAGGTGTGGAGACAGAAGAGCAGATTAAGGCATTGAAGGAAAGTAAAATACAGCTGATACAGGGATATTATTTTGGAAAACCTATGAAAGCAGAAGTATTTGAAAAGCAATATTTATAAGTGAAAAAAAACAGTAAAAAATAAAAATAAAAAAATAAAAATTACCCATTGACAAGTGGGGTGTTGTTTGATATGATATACAAGTCGTCACGAAAGGTGATTGATTTGCGGAAGTGTCGGAACTGGCAGACGAGCAAGACTAAGGATCTTGTGGGCATTGCGCTCGTGTGGGTTCAAGTCCCATCTTCCGCATTCTTATTATCCGAAAGCAGGACGGCATGTATTCGCAGGAGTGGCGGAATTGGCAGACGCGCAGGCTTCAGGTGCCTGTGGTAGCAATATCGTGTGGGTTCAAGTCCCATCTCCTGCATGACTAAGAAATCGCCAAAGACTTAGAGATAAGTCTTTGGCGATTTCTGTATATTACTAAAAAGATATTCGCCAAAAATTTGCAGGAAAAAAAGGAAATATGAATTTCCTGCGGAATATTAATATTGTAAATACTGTGTGACAATTTGTCTAAAAGAGGAGACCTATATGTCGATACGGGAAGAAATGGAACAAATGGAGCGGGAAACCTTAAGCCCTTATGCGACTTTGAGCGAAAATTCAAAAGGCAGGGATATTCCGGAGGAACAGTGTGATATCCGTCCTGTGTTTCAGAGAGACAGGGACAGAATCCTACACTGCAAGGCATTCCGCAGATTAAAAAATAAAACACAGGTATTTCTGACACCAAAGGGAGATCATTATAGAACCAGGCTTTCCCATACGTTAGAGGTGTCGCAGAATGCCAGAACCATTGCAAAGGCGTTGCGGTTAAACGAAGATTTAGTGGAAGCCATTGCCTTAGGACATGATTTAGGGCATACTCCTTTCGGTCATGCCGGAGAATATGTGTTAAACGAGCTTTGCGAAGATGGATTTCGCCACAATGAGCAGAGCGTGCGTACTGTGGAGAAATTAGAAAAAGATGGCAATGGGTTAAATCTTACCTGGGAGGTTCGGGATGGTATTTTAAATCATCAGACGAAGCTGATGCCGCATACTCTAGAGGGAAAAATTGTACGGCTTTCCGATAAGATAGCTTATATCAATCACGATATTGATGATGCTATAAGAGCACAGGTGCTGACAGAAGACGATATCCCTATGGAGCTAAAGAAAACTTTGGGCTTTAGCACCCGTCAGCGGTTAAATACCCTGATACATAATATTATTATGAACAGCAGGGATAGAGACGATATTATTATGTCTGCCGAGGTGGAGGAAGCTATGGTGGAGCTTCGGAAGTTCATGTTTGAACATGTGTACAAAAATCCTGTGGCAAAGAGCGAGGAAGTCAAGGCAAAAGCGATGATAAAGCAGTTGTTCTTTTACTATATGGAACATATTGAGTTGCTTCCGCAGAAATACTTTCGCATGTTAGAAAATGGCGAGAAGAAAGAACGTGTCGTCAGTGATTATATCGCCGGTATGACAGACCAGTATGCCATCACCAAGTTCAGTGAGTATTTTCTGCCACAAGCATGGCAGGTAGATGGATATTAGAAAACGAAAATATGAGATAACATCATTTGACAGGAAGGAGCAGAAGATGCCGTATTATCCAGATGACATTGTCGAAGAAGTACGTTCCAGAAATGATATTGTCGACGTCATATCCCAATATGTGCGTCTTCAGAAAAAAGGAAGTACTTATTTCGGACTATGTCCGTTTCACAATGAGAAAACAGGCTCCTTTTCCGTGTCTCCGAATAAACAGATGTATTACTGTTTTGGCTGTGGAGCCGGTGGGAATGTATTTACCTTTTTGATGGAATATGAGAATTTCACCTTTGGGGAGGCAATGGAAGCCTTAGCTGACCGCGCCGGCATAGAACTGCCGAAACAGGAATATAGTGCAGCACAAAGGAAAGAGGCGGACAAGCGGGCGAGACTGTTAGAAATAAATAAAGAGGCAGCCAAATACTTTTATATGCTGCTTCGAAATGACAGGGGAAAGCGAGCTCTTGATTATTTTAAAAAGAGGGAACTTTCCGAGGAAACCATGCAGAAGTTTGGACTGGGTTATTCTGACCAGTACAGTGATGATTTATACCGTTATCTTAGGGGAAAAGGTTATGAGGATGAGATATTAAAAGAATCTGGTCTTGTAACCATCGATGAACGGAGAGGCGGTTACGATAAATTTTGGAACCGGGCAATGTTTCCCATCATGGATGTGCATAACAAAGTAATCGGCTTTGGTGGTCGTGTAATGGGAGAGGGTGAACCGAAATATTTAAACTCACCGGAGACAAAGATATTTGATAAGAGCCGCAATCTGTATGGCTTAAACTTAGCAAGAAGCACAAAAAAACCGCAGCTTTTACTCTGCGAGGGTTATATGGATGTAATAGCGTTACATCAGGCAGGGTTTGACAATGCGGTGGCATCCTTAGGAACTGCATTAACCAGTGGACATGCCAATCTCCTGAAACGTTATACCAAAGAAGTATATTTGACCTATGACAGTGATGGGGCAGGAGTCAAGGCAGCACTTCGTGCAATTCCTATACTGAAGGAAGTGGGAATTACCACGAAGGTCATTAACATGAAACCGTACAAAGACCCGGACGAGTTTATCAAGGCATTAGGAGCCGAGGCATATCAGCAGAGGATTGATGAGGCGGAAAACAGTTTCCTTTTTGAAATCCGTATTCTGCAGCAACAATATAATATGTCCGACCCTGAAAGTAAGACAGCTTTCTATAATGAAGTGGCAAAGAAACTCTGTGGTTTTTCCGAAAAATTAGAGAGAGATAACTATATCGAAGCAGTGGCACAGAAATATATGTTAGCGGTGGAGGATGTACGCAGACTTGTCAATCAGTATGGTGCAAAAATTGGTGTGGCGGGCGGTGTAACAGGCGGAAGCATAGGCCGCGAACCAACGAAGTTAAAAACCGGTATCCATGAGAATAAGAAAAAAGAAGATGGAATGAAGCAGTCACAGAAACTGTTGTTGACATGGCTCATTGAGAATGCCGGATTATTTCAAAAAATAGAAAAATATATTACGCCGGAGGATTTCACGGAAGAAATCTACCGGAAAGTGGCGGAAATCCTGTTTGAACAATTTAAAGAGACAGGAATCGTTAATCCTGCACAAATTGTCAGTATGTTCCAAAATGAGGAGGAACAGAGGGAGATAGCAGGTCTTTTTAATGCCAGAATACACCAGGTTGAGACAAAAGAAGAGTGGGAAAAGGCGCTGAAAGAAACGATTATCCGGGTAAAACAAAACAGCATGGAATACTATGCAAAGACGGCAGCACCGAATGATATGGCGGTGCTGCAGAAGATGGTAACAGATAAGCGGGCACTTGAAGAGTTAGAAAAAGTGCATATTTCCGTGGATTAAGGACAAAATACTAGAAAACCTGAGAGGATGAAACAAAATGGCAAAGAAGAAAGAAACCAGCGAAAAAAATATCACAGAAGTAAATGTAGCAGAAAGTGCAACTGCCGCAAAGACGAAGAAAGCTGCTGAAGGTGCGACGGTAAATCCGGAGGCAGAGACAGACAGAGAAAAATTTCAGGAAAAGCTAAAAGATCTGCTGAATTTAGCTAAAAAGAAGAAAAATATGTTAGAGTATCAGGAAATCAATGATTTTTTTGCTGATATGCAGTTAGATGCGGAAAAGTTTGAGAAAATACTTGATTTCTTAGAAGCAAACAATATCGATGTGCTGCGAATCACTGATGATGACGTAGATGATGATATTCTTCTTGAGGTGGAGGATGAAGAAGAAATTGAGGTAGAAAAAATCGATCTATCTGTTCCTGACGGAGTTTCTATTGAAGATCCAGTTCGTATGTATTTAAAAGAAATCGGTAAGGTGCCGCTTTTAAGTGCAGAGGAGGAAATCGAACTGGCAAAACGTATGGAGTTAGGTGATCAGGAGGCGAAAAAGCGTCTTGCAGAGGCAAACTTACGTCTTGTAGTTTCCATTGCAAAGCGTTACGTGGGACGAGGTATGCTTTTCCTTGATTTGATTCAAGAGGGTAACTTAGGTCTGATTAAAGCGGTAGAAAAGTTTGATTACCGCAAAGGTTACAAATTTTCTACCTATGCAACATGGTGGATTCGTCAGGCAATCACGAGAGCTATTGCAGATCAGGCAAGAACCATCCGTATTCCGGTTCATATGGTAGAGACAATTAACAAATTAATCCGTGTCAGCAGACAGTTGCTTCAGGAGTTAGGACGTGAACCGACCCCGGAAGAGATTGCAGCGGAGATGAATATGCCGGTGGAGCGTGTGCGTGAAATCTTAAAGATTTCCCAGGAACCGGTTTCTTTAGAGACCCCTATCGGAGAGGAAGAGGACAGCCATTTAGGAGATTTCATTCAGGACGACAATGTACCAGTACCTGCGGATGCAGCGGCATTTACTCTGCTAAAAGAACAGTTAGAGGAAGTGCTTGGTACTTTGACAGAGAGAGAGCAGAAGGTATTGACTTTACGTTTTGGATTAGAAGATGGAAGAGCGAGAACCCTAGAGGAAGTGGGAAAAGAGTTTAATGTTACCCGTGAGCGTATCCGTCAGATTGAGGCGAAAGCGCTTCGAAAATTGCGTCACCCAAGCAGAAGCCGCAAGTTAAAGGATTATTTGGAGTAAAATGATAAAACTATCAAACCGATTAAGGACAGTTGCATCACTCGTCAGCGAAGGGAATGTCTTTGCAGATGTAGGAACCGACCACGGATATGTACCGATTTATCTGATGCAGCAGGGAAAAATCTCCCGGGCAATTGCTATGGATATTAATCGGGGACCTTTGGAGCGGGCGAAAGAGCATATCGCACTATTTGGTATGGGTGATTACATAGAAACCCGGTTATCAGATGGCTTGGCGGCACTTGAAGTGGGAGAAGCAGAGTCGGTTCTAATTGCAGGGATGGGTGGCGGTCTTGTAATACATATATTAGAAGCGGGAAGTGAAATTGCCGCAGCAGCAAAAGAACTGGTATTGCAGCCCCAGTCTGAATTAGAACGGGTCAGAAGGTATTTGGACGAAAATGGCTATGTGACAGATGTAGAGGATATGGTCTTTGAAGATGGGAAATATTATCCCATGATGCGGGTACATTACGCATCAGAGAAAACTTCACAGAAAAGAACAAAAGGGTGCGAGACAGGCTATATTTACGGAGCGGGACTGTTAGCACAGCGGCATCCGGTACTGCTCGAATATCTGAAAAAAGAAAAGACTACCTATTGCGGCATTTACGAAAATTTAAAAAAGCAGCCACCCTCTGAACATATAAGGATACGCCAGAGAGAAATTGAGGCTGCAATATCACAAAACGAAGAAGCTCTGTCATATTATGGAGAGTAAGACAGAGTGAGAAAAAAGGGGAATTTTCTATGGGAGAGAAGATGATTACATTAACGATTTTGGGAGAGGAAAAACAGTATCCTTCCGGCATTTCTTTTCGGCAGATTACAAAGGAGTATCAGTCACAATTTCAGGATGACATTGTACTGGTGCTCTATAATAACCGGCTGAGAGAACTCGCAAAAACGGCACAGAAAGATGGAAACGTGGAAATAATTACAACTGCCGATAAAACCGGACGAAAAGCCTATCGGAGAAGTGTGACGCTGTTAATGCAGAAAGCAGTCCATAATCTGTGGGGAGAGGAAAAGGTTACGGTTCATGTGATGTATTCCATCGGACAGGGTTATTATTGCGAACTTGTAAAAGATGGCAGTGTGACAGAAATAACTGAGGAAATGGCAGGTGCGCTAAAGCAGGAGATGAAACGTCTGGTGGAAGCGGATATTGCCATTGAAAAAGAGAGTATGAATACGGATGATGCAGTGGCGCTGTTCCGGGAACTGGGGATGAAAGATAAAGAAAAATTATTTCGTTACCGTCGCAGTTCAAGAGTAAATATCTATAAAATAGACCATTATAAGGATTACTTTTATGGATTTATGGTGCCTTCTACCGGATATCTTAAGTATTATGATGTGACTTTGTATGAGGATGGTTTTGTGCTGCTGTTTCCTTATAAAAATACAAGAGAAGTGGCAGAATTTCAGCCTTCTAAGAAGCTGTTTTATACTTTGAAACGTTCAAGAGAATGGGGCAAAATGTTAGAAATTGATACGGTGGGAGCATTAAATGATGCTATAGCTGCCGGAAAAATGCAGCAGATTATTTTAACCCAGGAAGCATTGTTTGAGGAGCGTATTGGTCAGCTGGCGGAGACAATCGTAAAGTCTGAAGGGAAAAAATTTATTATGATTGCAGGCCCCTCATCCTCAGGAAAAACGACATTTTCCCATCGACTGTCTATCCAATTGGCGGCAAAGGGATTAAAGCCCCATCCATTTCCGTTAGATGACTATTATGTGGACAGAGAATTTTGCCCCCGGGATGAAAACGGGAATTTTGATTTTGAGTGCTTGGAATCTTTAGATGTGGAACTGTTTAATCACGATATGAATGAGCTGTTGGCAGGGAAAAAAGTCGACCTTCCGATTTTCAATTTTAAAACAGGAAAGCGTGAATACAAGGATAAGATTATGCAATTAGGAGAAGATGATGTGCTTGTGATTGAGGGCATACACGGCCTTAACGACAAATTATCCTACACTCTGCCGGCAGAGAGCAAGTTTAAAATTTATATCAGTGCGCTGACCCAGTTGAATATTGATGAGCACAACTGCCTACCTACTACAGATGGAAGAATGATTAGGAGAATTGTGAGAGATGCCAGAACCCGTGGAACTTCCGCAAAGGAGACTATTGCAATGTGGGATTCTGTGCGCAGGGGAGAGGAAAAATATATTTTCCCATTCCAGGAAGGCGCGGATGTGATGTTTAATTCTGCGTTAATCTATGAATTAGCAGTACTCAAACTTTATGCGGAACCACTATTGTTTGCCATTGATAAAGACTGCCCGGAGTATTTAGAGGCGAAGCGGCTTTTAAAATTCCTTGACTATTTTCTTCCGATGCCAAGTGACGGAATTACCCAGAATTCTATTATCAGGGAGTTTATTGGCGGTTCCTGCTTTAACGTGTAGAGATGCTAGGGAAAAGAAGATAAAAAGAGTTGCAGGGTGAAAAATAGTCTTGCGA
This sequence comes from Clostridiales bacterium, assembly GCA_029006795.1. Taxonomy (GTDB): domain Bacteria; phylum Bacillota; class Clostridia; order Lachnospirales; family Lachnospiraceae; genus Roseburia. The sequence goes on from JAQXGQ010000176.1 coordinate 19,483, forward strand.
AAAAATAAGAAAGCGTGTATAGTAATTGACACAGTGATAAATTAAGTAGGACAAATGATCGCGGCCCGGTTTTACCGGGGTGAGGAAAGTCCGGGCTTCACAGGGCAGGATGCCGGATAACGTCCGGTAGAGGCGACTCTAAGGATAGTGCAACAGAAATATACCGCCACAGACATCCGCTTGCGGGTGTCTGCGGTAAGGTTGGAAGGGCAGTGTAAGAGACTACCGCCTCTCTGGTAACAGAGAGGGCATATGTAAACCCCATCCGAAGCAAGACCGAACAAAAGCGTTGACGTGGCCCGCTAGCTTTAGGTAGGTTGCTTGAGGTGACTGGCAACAGTCATTCTAGATAGATGATCATTCGTTGCGAAAGCAGCTGACATAACCCGGCTTATCGTCCTGCTTAGTTTCAATATGATAAAACTAAAAAAAAAGAAAGTCCGCAGTGCGTACTTTCTTTTTTTGGTAATTCTAACCAAAATCTAAAATGTTTCTTAAAAGACAATAGGGGTGTTGACGTTGCGTTCTTTTGGGCTTACCATAGAATGTAAATACGAAAGGACGTAAATGCTATGAGAGAAAAAATTCAGCGCTTTATGATGGGAAGATACGGAGTAGATGATTTGGGAAGATTGCTCAGCGGGACAGTGTTAGGCTGCCTGGTGATTTCCATGTTTTCTTTTCTGGTGCCTGTACTTGCAATTTTTTACTGGATAGGGATAGCACTGATGATATATAGCTTTTTTCGGATGTTTTCCCGGAATACTTCGAAGCGTTATGCAGAGAATCAGAAGTTTTTAAATTGGCGGTATCAGGGAACGGTAAAGCGAAATCAGGCAAAGACACGTTTTGCCCAGAGAAAAATATACCGTTTTTACAAATGTCCGCAGTGCAGCCAGAAGGTGCGGGTGCCTAAGGGAAAAGGCAGAATCTGCATTACCTGTCCGAAATGCAGGACGGAATTTGTAAAAAAGAGCTGATAAAGGAGAATTTTTGTGTTTGGATATATCAATATCAATCAAAAAGAATTGTCAGAGGAAAATAAAAAAGCATATCAGGCATATTACTGTGGATTGTGTAGAAGGTTAAAAACGAATTGTGGCGCAAAGGGACAGATGCTTTTAAATTATGACATGACATTTCTTATTGTTCTTCTTACCGGACTGTATGAATTGGAAAATGAAACTTCGGAGGTTATCTGTGCACTGCATCCAACTAAGAAGAGAACAGTATGGATGAATAAGGCAACAGATTATGCTGCGGATATGAACTTGATTTTAGCTTATCATAACCTGATTGATGACTGGAAGGATGATAAGGCTTATCCTAAAAAGGCATTAGCCAAAATGTTGGACAAGGATTATAATCGTATTAAGTCAAAATATCCGAGACAGGTTAATGCCATTGAAACCTATATGTGTAAGACTGAAGAGGTAGAAAAGCGACAGGAGAGCAATTTGGATCTGGTTGCAGGACTTACCGGAGAGATGCTTGGCGAGGTATTTTGCTGGAGAGAAGATGAATGGACAGAGGAACTTCGCACACTTGGTTTTTATATGGGGAAATTTGTTTATTTGATGGATGCTTACGAGGATTATGATGCGGATGTGGCGAAAAATGCTTATAATCCGCTTGCCTTTGTGAGAAAGGAACAGGAGCAGGATTTAGATACATGGTGCAAACTGCTTTTGACGAGTATGATGTCAGAATGCGCAAAGTCTTTTGAGCGGCTGCCAATTCTGATGCACGCAGATATTTTGAGAAATGTATTGTATTCCGGGGTCTGGACGAAGTATGAGTACTTGCAGTTGAAGAAACGGAAAACAGAAGAGAAAACAAAAAAGAAATCGCGTAAATAATGAGGTTTGACTTATGATAGATCCTTATCAGGTGCTTGGTGTGTCGAGAGGTGCCTCCGATGAAGAAATAAAAAAAGCATATCGTGCGTTAAGTAGAAAATATCATCCGGATGCTAATGTGAATAATCCGAACCGCGAACAGGCGGAAGAACGTTTTAAGGAAGTACAGCAGGCATATGACCAGATTATGAAAGAAAAGCAGCAGGGAAGCAGTTATGGCGGAGGTTATAATCATGCCGGTGGCTATAGTTATGGGGGGAATCGCAGCTATAGTCAGGGAGAAGATTCTCCGCAGATGCAAGCAGCTGCTAACTATATTGCTAACCGTTGTTATTCGGAGGCATTGAATGTATTAAACAATATCCCGTTTGCAGAGCGCCATGCAAGATGGTATTACTATAGTGCTATGGCGAACCAGGGAGTCGGAAATAATATCATGGCGAAGGAACATGCGTCACGGGCAGTAGAGATGGAACCAAGCAATATGGAATATCGCCAGTTTTTACAACATTTAGAGTATGGTGGCACATGGTACACCAATATGGGCAGCAGTTATGAGCGTCCTTACTCAAGTGCCGGAAGCTGGTGTCTTAGTATGCTGTTTTTAAATATGCTTTGTAACTGTTGCTGCTGCAGACCTTTCTAAAAACATAAAAGAATTGCACTTTGTAGTATTCACTTTTTTGGGGAAATATGGTACAATAGTACTGTCTTGAGGACTGAAAGAGACATGGATGTTGATGTATGACGGAGGAGAAGCTATGGAAGAGCGCAGAAAAAGTGTAAGGACAGAACTCAAAGCTGAGTTGTTATTAGAGCGTATTGATGAGAAGCGGGGGGAAAAAATCAATATTAATATTTCGGATTTGTCAAAAACGGGAATTGGTTTTTCCTGCGAAAAAGCGTTAAAAATAGGAGCGGTTTATGAGTGTTATCTTACCATATGGACGAAAGAGGTGCTTCATGTGGTAATTGAGATTGTAAGAGAGAGAAGAGAGCCGGATGGTTTTCACTACGGCGGTGAATTTATCGCATTGAGTGATGCAGATGCGGCGAGGATTTCTATATATCAGACATTTGAAGAATACAAAGCATAAAAAATGGGATGGTGTGTAAAGCCATCCCATCTTTTTAACGTCTGTTTGGATTGGTGTACTTCTCCTCACAGTATTTGCAACGGTAAATTTCTTTTTCTGCATCGGTCAGTACAAAAATCTGGTCTAACTCCTGCTCGATGGAGGTGATGCAGCGTGGATTTTTACAGCGAATGACATTTTTTACCTGTTTAGGCAGGTGCAGTTCTTTTTTGGAAACGATGGAATTATCCTGAATGACATTGACGGTAATATTATGGTCAATAAAACCTAAGATGTCTAAATCTAAGGATTCGACAGGACACTCTACTTTTAAAATGTCTTTTTTTCCCATTTTGTTGCTTTTGGCATTTTTAATAATGGCAACGGTACAATCAAGCTGGTCTAATTTTAAGTCGTGGTATAGCTGCAGACTCATACCTGGCTGGATATGGTCTAATACGAAACCTTCCTGAATTCCACTGATATTTAACATAGTATTTTACTCCTTTTTACCTGATAAAAACTGTGTGGTAGTGCTATTCTACATTGATTTCAAGCAGGGTCAAAATCAATGCCATGCGCACATAGACGCCATATTGTGCTTGTTTGAAATAAGCGGCTCTGGGATCGTCGTCCACCTCCACGGAGATTTCGTTGACACGGGGAAGCGGGTGGAGTACTAACATATCTTTTTTGGCTAACTCCATTTTTGATTTTGTTAAAACATAGAAGTCCTTTAAACGAATGTAATCTTCTTCATTGAAGAAACGTTCTTTCTGAACTCGGGTCATGTAAAGAATATTAAGCTCCGGCATAGCATCCTCTAATCGTTCTACTTCGGTAAACGGAATATTGTTTGCGCGAAGCACATCTTCTCTTATATAGCTTGGTATCCGTAATTCTTCGGGTGAAATCAGTACAAAACGGATGCCCGGATAGCGGATTAAAGCGTTGATTAAAGAGTGGACGGTACGTCCGAATTTTAAATCACCGCAGAGACCGATAGTCATATTGTCAAGGTGTCCGCTCAAAGAACGAATAGTGAGTAAATCTGTCAAAGTCTGAGTCGGATGCTGATGACCGCCATCACCGGCGTTGATTACGGGAATAAGGGATTTCTGGGAGGCTACAAGAGCTGCACCTTCCTTTGGGTGACGTATAGCACAGATATCTGCATAGCAGGAAATAACACGAATCGTATCGGAGACGCTTTCTCCTTTTGCTGCGGAACTAGAATCCGCACTGGAAAAACCTAAAACAGAACCACCAAGATTTAACATGGCAGCTTCAAAACTAAGTCTTGTTCTTGTACTTGGTTCATAAAAGCAGGTGGCGAGCTTTTTGCCGTCACATGCGTGAGCGTACTTTTCCGGGTACTTCTCGATATCGTTGGCAAGGTCTAGAAGCTTGTCTAACTCATCGACGGAGAAGTCCAATGGGTTCATTAAATGACGCATATAATCCTCCTTAAACAGTATAGCCATACAGGCATTTTTTTTATCATATAATAATCATTGGACAATTTCAAGATAGCAAATAATTTACGTTATATTGTCGAAAAAACAGCTTATTTTCAGATAGTTTTTTCGTGAACAAGAATGCGTTCAAATAGCAGTCCTGCCGCCATCCAAAGAGGTGCATAATCTAGCCGGATGACACCGTTTACGTTGGTTTTGGCATCACTGTAATCCCAGGGACAGAGATGATATTTTCTTAAAAAGATACCGCTTAAATACTCAAAAGAAAAAATGCCAAGAGTATAGATACTTCCCCGCATCAAAACAGGCTTTTCCTTGATGAGTTTATACAGCGGAGAGATAATTGCCGCCATTCCGTAAATGGGAAACATCCAAAGAGAGGTCTGTCCAATCATACGTTTGTCATGTTTTAAAAGAGAACCTGCGGAGGTAAACAGTATTTCCATGCACCACCCGGTCAGTCCGCAGATACAAAAATTTTTCCCTAGCATAGAGATGTCCTTTCCTGGTTGTTAAGAGGATAATTGTGTCCATTAGTCCTGTTAGTATTTGCGGAATTTTATAAATTATGTATTGACAACGGGGTAAATAAAAAAAGATAGGATAACTTGTAAAAATAAAGAAACTGGCATATAATAAAAAAAGTGTATTCTAAGGAAGCAGAATGCAGTTAAACAGGCTATTAGAGCATATTACATACGAAAGCGCACATGGAAATCTAAGGCTTCCCGTAAGGGATATCTGTTATCATTCGAAGGGGGCGGGAGCGAACTTTTTGTTTGTCTGTATCAGGGGACAAAAATCCGATGGGCATGACTATGTGTTTGCCGCCATACAAAAAGGTGTTTCCGCTGTTGTGGTGGAGAAAGCATCCGTGATTTATAAGGGTACGGAGCAGTTCCTTTGTACCAAATCAGGATGTTTTTGTTTTGAAGAAATCATACATAAATACGGTGTGGCAGTTATTGTGATGAAGGATGGCAGGAAGGCGTTAGCGGAACTTTCCGCAGCTTTTTTTGATTACCCTGCAAGAAAATTAAAAATGATTGGCATTACCGGTACAAAGGGTAAAACCACCACCGCTTTTTTGACGGCAGGGATACTGCGGGAAGCGGGATTTCGCCCCGGTATGATAGGAACTGTCTGGATTGACAACGGAAAAGAAAAGATAACTGCGAAACATACCACCCCGGAGAGTTATGAGTTGCAAAGATACCTTGCGGATATGGTGGGAAATGGGTGTGACTGCTGTGTAATGGAGGTTTCTTCGCAGGGTATCAAAATGAACCGCACAGACGGGATTTATTTTGATATCGGAGTATTTTTAAATATTGAGCCGGATCACATCGGAACAGGGGAGCACGCCTCTTTTATAGAATATCTTTACTGTAAGAGCAGGCTGCTGCAGCAGTGCCGTATCGGCATTGTCAATCAGGATGATCCGAATGCACATAAAATACTCTGGGGACATACCTGTCTGGTGGAGACTTTCTCCGGTAAGGCAGATATATCGGAAACTGCCGAAACCGTGGCAGAACATGTGGAATTTTATATGGAGGATGGAAAATTATACAGCCGATTTCAGGTGAAAAGAGGCAGAGAACATTTTACCTTACAAATGCAGCTGCCGGGGATGTTCAATGTCTACAATGCTTTAGCTGCAGTTTCCATCGTCTCGCATTTTGGCGTGGAACGAAGACAGATAGAGAGAGCACTTCGCAGACAGGTGATACCCGGACGCTGTGAAAATGTAGGGATTTCCGGGGAATATGTATTTCTAATTGATTATGCCCACAATGAAATGAGTCTTCGAAATCTTCTTACGACACTGCGGCAGTTTCAGCCGGAGAGACTGATTGTGATTTTTGGCTGTGGCGGCAATCGCTCAAAATTTCGGAGAAACCGGATGGGGGAGACTGCCGGACGGTTAGCGGATTTATCAATTCTCACTTCGGATAATCCCAGATGGGAAAATCCGTTGGACATTTTAGATGATATTGAAGAGGGAATCAGAGAAACGAAAGGGGCATATCTTAGGATTGCAGACCGTAAAGAAGCGGTAGAATTTGCCGTGAAAGAGGCAAAACGCGGTGACATCATTGTGTTAGCCGGAAAAGGACATGAGGGATATCAGGAAATAAACGGAATCAAATATCCTATGAGTGAATACGAATTAGTGGAGAGTGCAGTCAGAAAACAACGAAAAATAGGCAGATGAGAAATGCAGTGGGGCATGGAGGTAAACATGGCAGAATATGCAAATATTATTGTGGATATTTCCCATGAAAAACTAGATAAGACATTTCAATACAGAATACCGGAACGCTTAAAGCCGTCTTTAGAGGTAGGAATGCAGGTTTTTGTACCCTTTGGTGCAAGAAAAATACAGGGCTATGTTGTGGAACTGACAGACCACCCGGAGTATGAGGTGGATAAGATAAAGGATGTCACGGGAATTGTAAAAAAAGGTGTGGCAATCGAAAGCCAGATGATTGCTTTAGCAGCATGGATGAGGAAAAATTACGGCGGTACCATGAATCAGGCGTTAAAGACCGTACTTCCTGTCCGGGAAAAGAAAAAAAAGTTAGAACAGAAAACCGTGCGGTTAGCGCTTCATCCTGTGGAAGCGAAAAATCAGTTGGCGGAATATGAGAGAAAACATTCGGTGGCGCGGGCAAGACTGCTTGATGCACTTCTTTCAGAGGGAGAATTAGACTGGAATGTGATTACCCGGAAATTAAATGTGACAGGTTCTGTGATAACTGCGATGGAGGAGGCAGGTGTTGTAAAGGTCTTAAGCAGGCAGAAATACCGAAATCCGGTGGAACATTTAAAGCAGACAGGGTATGATAAGATATTGAATGAGGAGCAGCGGAATGCAGTTTCTGAAATTACCGGTGATTATGATGCGGGAATCAGGAAAACCTATCTGATAAAAGGAGTTACCGGGAGCGGCAAGACAGAAGTGTATATGGAACTGATCTCTCATGTGCAAAAGCAGGGGCGACAGGCAATTGTTCTGATACCGGAGATTGCATTGACGTATCAGACAGTCATGCGGTTTTACAATCGGTTTGGAGACCGGGTGTCTATTATGAATTCAAGACTTTCTGCGGGAGAACGTTATGATCAGTGCCTGCGGGCGCAGAATGGGGAGATTGATATTGTGATAGGCCCTCGTTCTGCATTGTTTACCCCGTTTCCCGATTTGGGGCTGATAATCATAGATGAGGAGCATGAGACATCTTATAAGAGTGAGACAGTCCCAAAATATCATGCCAGAGAGACAGCAATTAAGAGGGCAGAAATGACGGGAGCCAGCGTAGTGCTAGGTTCCGCAACACCCTCTGTGGACAGTTATTATAAGGCAAAGTGCGGGGAATACCGTCTGTTAGAATTAAAGAACCGGGTTATGGAGAAGCCACTTCCGGTTTGTGAGATTGTAGACCTTCGAGAAGAACTGAAAAAAGGAAACCGCTCTATCTTAAGTGAGCGTCTAACCGAACAGTTAGAGGACAGATTGCGGAGGCATCAGCAGACAATCCTTTTTATCAACCGGAGGGGGATTGCAGGCTTTGTCTCTTGCAGAGCCTGCGGTCATGTGATAAAATGTCCGCATTGCGATGTTTCTTTGAGCCAGCACAACAATGGCAGAATGGTTTGTCACTATTGCGGCTATGAGGAGCCTGTACCAAAGGTATGTCCTGCCTGTGGTTCTAAATATATTAGTGGATTTAAGGCAGGAACTCAGAAAATCGAGCAAGTGGTAAAAGAGCGGTTTCCGCAGGCAAAAGTACTTCGGATGGATATGGATACCACAAGGGGCAAGGAAGGGCATGAACAGATTTTATCAGCCTTTGCGAATCAGGAGGCAGATATTCTGATTGGAACCCAGATGATTGTAAAGGGGCATGATTTTCCTAATGTGACATTAGTTGGTGTCTTAGCCGCAGACATGTCTCTGCATATTGGTGATTTTCATGCACCGGAGAGAACCTTTGAACTTCTGACTCAGGCGGCAGGCAGAGCCGGAAGGGGAGAGGTCCCCGGAAATGTGGTGATACAGACCTATACACCGGAGCATTACAGCATTACCACGGCAAGCGTACAGGATTATGAGGCTTTTTATGAACAGGAAATTGAATACCGGAAGATGATGTATTATCCGCCGGTATGGAACCTGTTGGTAATTCTTTGTGCATCTAAGGAGGAACAGCGTGCCCATGATGCCGCAGCATTGTTAGTGGCGCAGATAGATGAAACAAAAGAACTTCGCAGGGACAGGGTATTTCCCATTGGCCCGGCAGATGCTGCTATTGCGAAGGTTTCAGATGTTTATAAAAAAGTTGTTTATATCAAAGCAGAAAAATATCAGGCTTTGGTGGGATTAAAGGATATGTTAGAGGAATACATGCGGGATAACCGCAGTTTTTCTGATGTGATTGTCCAGTTTGATTTTAATCCTGCAGGCAGTTTTTAACGGAAGAAATGGAGGATGAGAAAATGGCACTTAGAACAATTCGAATTCAGGGAGATCCGGTACTTACAAAAGTATGTAAACCAATTACTGAGATGACGCCAAAGATTGAGGAATTAATCGGTGATATGATTGAGACTATGTACGAGGCAAACGGTGTGGGACTTGCTGCACCACAGGTTGGTATCTTAAAGAGATTAGTGGTAATTGATGTAGGAGATGGCCCGGTGGTTATGATTAATCCTGTGATTTTGGAAACTTCCGGGGAGCAGACCGGGGATGAGGGATGCTTGAGCCTTCCGGGAAAATCAGGATGCGTTACAAGACCAAATTATGTAAAGGCAAAAGCACTCAACGAAGATATGGAAGAGTATATTGTTGAGGGAACTGAACTTTTTGCAAGAGCAATCTGCCATGAGTTAGACCATCTTGACGGGCATATGTATACGGAAAAGGTGGAAGGACCGCTTCACGATGTGAATTATGAGGAGGAAGGTTAAAAGACAGGTATGAGAGTAATTTTTATGGGGACTCCTGATTTTGCAGTGAGGACATTAGAAGAAATCATAAAGGCAGGACATGAAGTTGTACTGGTAGTTTCCCAGCCGGATAAGGCGGTGGGAAGAAGCAAAGCGCTGAAATATACACCGGTGAAAGCCTGTGCCATTGAACATGGCATAGAGGTGTACCAGCCGGAGAAGGTCAGGGAAACAGAATGCGTAGAACACCTTCGGGAATATGAGCCGGATATTATGGTCGTGGTCGCCTTTGGACAGATTATACCGAAGGTGGTTTTAGACATGCCTAAGTACGGTTGTGTGAATGTACATGCTTCCCTGCTCCCTAAATATCGCGGGGCATCGCCAATCCAGTGGGCTGTGATTAATGGCGATAAGGTGACTGGTGTTACGACACAGCGGATGGATGAGGGGATAGACACCGGAGATATCATTTTAAAGGAAGAAGTGGTACTTCGAGAGGATGAAACAGGAGGAAGTCTTTTTGAACGTCTTTCCGAAGTCGGTGCAAAACTTTGTGTAAAAACGATGGAGGCGATTGAAAACGGAACTGCGGTGTACACACCTCAGGACGGCTCTGCGGCAACCCATACGGCAAAAATTCATAAAGAATTAGGAAGTATAGACTGGTCTAGAAGTGCAAAGGAAATTGAATGTCTGATTCGTGGATTAGATCCGTGGCCCAGTGCTTATACGAGATTAGGTGATAAAAACTTAAAAATCTGGAAGGCAAAGGTGCTTGTAGAGGATAGTGAAGCGGCACCGGGATGTATTGTGAAAGTGATGAAGGATACTATCTGGGTGCAGACCGGCAAAGGAATGTTAGCTTTGATGGAAGTCCAGTTAGAGGGAAAGAAACGAATGACAACGGAATCCTTTTTAAATGGTTATACTGTGGAAGAAGGAACGTATTTTAAACGTGGATAAGAAATAGAAAGGAAGGATAGCAATGCCTTATTTTTACTATTATTGGGACCCGACATATATGCTGGTTATTATTGGTGCGGTAATCTGTATGATTGCATCTGCGAGGGTAAAATCTACCTACAACAAGTATTCGGAATATCGCAGTATGACAGGGATGACAGGAGCGCAGGCGGCAGAGCGACTGCTAAATTCTGCAGGAATTTATGACGTATCTATCCGCCATGTATCAGGCAGTCTGACAGACAATTACAATCCAGTAAAAAAAACATTGAATCTTTCGGATTCGGTCTACAACAGTACCTCTGTGGCGGCAATCGGGGTGGCGGCACATGAATGCGGTCATGCGATTCAGCACCAACAGGGATATGTTCCGCTGAACCTGCGCTCTGCCATTGTTCCGGTGGCGAATCTTGGTTCTACACTGGCATGGCCGTTGATTATTATAGGTCTGTTTTTCAACAGTGCGACAGGAAGTTTCCTTATCAATCTGGGCATTATCTTTTTCTCATTTGCAGTTATTTTCCAATTGGTGACATTGCCGGTGGAGTTTAATGCGTCAAGCCGTGCACTTCGGATGCTAGAGCAGCAGGGAATTTTAGGCGATAGTGAGTTGCCTTATACCAAAAAAGTATTAAAAGCGGCAGCGTTGACTTATGTTGCTAGTGCAGCAGCAGCTATCTTACAGCTGCTCCGTGTGATTATCTTATTCGGAGGACGTGACCGTGATGACTGATACGGTAAATGCAAGAGAACTGGTGCTTGGAATTTTGATGGAAGTGACACGGGAAGGTGGATACAGCCATATGGTATTGCGTTCCGTACTTGAAAAATATCAGTATTTAGAAAAGCAGGAACGTGCCTTCATTACCAGAGTTTCCGAGGGAACCATCCAGCATATGATAGAGTTAGACTATATCATTAATCAGTTTTCGAAAGTAAAAGTAAATAAAATGAAACCCGTCATCCGAAATATTTTAAGAATGTCGGTTTATCAGATGAAGTACATGGATTCTGTACCGGATTCTGCTGCTTGCAATGAAGCGGTGAAGCTGGCGAGAAAGAAGGGTTTTTCATCTCTCAGCGGTTTTGTAAACGGGGTACTCCGTAATATCAGCAGAAATCTAGATGGCATCAGTTACCCTGATGAGGAAAAGAACCCGATGGAAGCTCTTTCCGTCCGTTATTCCATGCCGGAGTGGATTGTAGAGGATTGGATAGAGAATTATGGCAGCAAACAGACAAAAGCTGTGTTAGAAGCATTTTTACAGGAAACACCGCTTACGATCCGTACAAATCTATTAAAGATTACACCGGAAGAATTGAGGAAACGGTTAGAAGCAGAAGGAGTAACGGTACAGTCCATCGATGAAAAAAAGTATCCGGGATTAGCGTATGCCTTTGCAATATCCGGTTTTGATTATCTGAATGCCCTGCCTTCCTTTCAGGAGGGATTGTTTTATGTACAGGATATCAGCTCCATGATGGTGGCAGAATTAGCTGAGCCAAAGGAAGGCAGCTATGTGATAGATGTCTGTGCGGCACCGGGAGGAAAAAGTATTCATCTCGCAGAAAAAATGAAGGGAACAGGAATGGTTGAGGCGAGAGACCTAACCGAATACAAGGTGGCGATGATTGAGGAAAATATTGCAAGACACAAGCTTTCAAACGTGAGGGCAGTATGTCAGGATGCCACTGTGTTTTCGGAGGATTCGGTGGAAACGGCGGATGTACTGATTGCGGACTTGCCCTGTTCCGGTCTTGGTATTTTGAGGAAAAAGACGGATATAAAATATAAGATGAGCAGAAAGCAGCAGGAAGAGTTAGTGCAGCTTCAGCGGCAGATACTAGATACCGTCTGGCAGTATGTAAAGAAGGGCGGGACACTTATCTACTCCACCTGTACCATTCATTGTGGAGAAAACGAAGAAAATGTAAGATGGTTTGTGGAAAACCACCCAGAATTTACAATGCAGGAAATGAAGCAGATATTCCCGGAGAAGAATCTTGGAGACGGATTTTTTATTGCAAAATTCATCCGGAAATAATTTGAGCGGAGGAAAGAATGCAGCAGGAAAAGATGGATATTAAATCCATGAATTTGGCGGAATTAAAGGCTTATATGGAAGGACTTGGAGAAAAGGGTTTTCGTGCAAAACAGATTTATGAGTGGCTCCATAAAAAACAGGTTTCTTCTTTTGAGGAAATGTCTAACATTTCAAAGAGCCTTATAGAAAAATTAAAAGAAGACTGTTATCTGGTGGATTTAAAGAAAGAGGCGGTGCAGGTTTCTAAGATAGACGGCACCAGAAAGTATTTATTTCTGCTATCGGACGGCAATGTCATTGAGAGTGTCCTGATGAAATATAAGCATGGCAATTCTGTGTGTATTTCCTCTCAGGTAGGCTGCCGTATGGGTTGTCGGTTTTGTGCATCCACTTTAGACGGTCTGGTGCGGGGGCTGACTCCATCGGAGATGATAGACCAGATTTATCAGATTGGAAAGGATGTTGGAGAGCGGATTTCTAATGTGGTGGTGATGGGAACCGGAGAACCGATGGATAATTTTGACAATCTTTTGAAATTTATCGAGCTTTTGACGGATGAAAACGGACTGAATATCAGCCAGAGAAACCTGACGGTTTCCACTTGTGGAATAGTGCCGAAGATTAGGGAATTAGCAGAACATAAATTGCAGATTACCCTTGCCTTATCCCTTCATGCTTCCACCCAGGAAAAGCGTTTAGAGCTGATGCCGGTGGCAAATAAATATGAAATACATGAGGTCATAGAGGCGTGCAGATATTATTTTGAACAGACGAAAAGGAGGGTGAGCTTTGAGTACAGCTTAGTTGCCGGCGTCAACGACACAAAAGAGGATGTGGAGCAGCTGACAAGGCTGATACGGGGAATGAACTGTCATGTGAATCTGATACCGGTAAATCCCATAAAAGAACGCACTTATGTACAGCCGGATATGGAAGCAATCCATAATTTCAAAGATAAACTTGAAAAAAACGGAATTAATGTTACGGTGCGCAGGGAGATGGGAAGAGACATCGATGGAGCCTGTGGTCAGCTGCGACGCAAGTATGCACAAAGAAGTTAGTTGCCAATGATTAGAGCAAGGGAGTTATCTCTTGCTCTTTATTTGTTTATGTGCTAATATTGGTAAATGTGAAATAATAGGTTTTTCATATAGAAAGGTAGGAACGAATTAGGATGAAGACGTTTTCCATGACGCATGTTGGACAGCGACGGGAAATGAATCAGGATTATATGTATACTTCAGAGACCGCTGTTGGAAATCTGCCAAATCTTTTTCTTGTGGCAGACGGTATGGGCGGTCATGCGGCAGGAGAATATGCTTCCAGATTTACCGTAGAAAAGATTGTAGAAAAGATTACAAATTCATCACAGAGAGAGCCGGTGGCAGTTATAAAGGAAGCTGTGGAAGAGGTAAATACCATGCTGTTGGCAGAAGCGGAAGCAGATGCATCAAAAGAGGGCATGGGAACTACTATTGTTGCGGCAACAGTCATAGATGACAGACTTTATGCAGCCAATGTAGGAGATAGCCGTCTCTATGTGATTAATCAGGATAATATTACTCAGATTACGAGAGACCATTCTCTTGTAGAAGAGATGGTGCGGTTAGGTGAGATGAATAAGGAGGATGCAAAAGATCATCCGGATAAAAATATTATCACCCGGGCAATAGGTGTGCTGTCGGAGGTTGCAGTAGATTTCTTTGAAATCGTTTTAAAGCCGGAAGATATGATACTGATGTGTTCCGATGGTCTTACCAACATGGTTGAGGACAGTGAGATTAAGCGGATTGTGTTAGGTCAGAGAGATATTGTTGAGAAAGCAGAAAAATTAGTGGAAACTGCCAATCGAAATGGTGGCAAGGATAATATAACAGTGGTATTAATAGAACCATTTTCTGATGAGGTGAAAGTTTGAAAATAAATTTTCATAGACGGACAAAGTCCGTTTTGCAAATATTGTGCCTGCGTCAAGGTGCTAAAGCACCTGTAAAGTTTGCAGGTTAAGGAAAGGCATGGTTAAAATATGTTAATAGAGGGAATGTATATAGCGGACCGCTATGAAATCATAGGAAAAATCGGTGCCGGCGGAATGTCGGATGTATATAAAGCGAAGGATTTGACATTAGGACGTTTTGTAGCTATTAAGGTACTGAAAAGCGAATTTGCCGATGATATGAATTTTGTTACAAAATTCCGTACTGAGGCACAGTCGGCAGCAGGATTAGAACACCCGAACATCGTCAATATTTATGATGTCGGAAGTGAAAACGGAATGCACTACATTGTCATGGAGTACGTGGAGGGCATTACCTTGAAAACCTATATCGAGAAAAAAGGACAACTTTCCTTTAAAGAGGCAGTCAGCATTGCGATTCAGGTGGGCAGAGGTATTGAGGCAGCCCACAATAAGAATATCATTCACCGTGATATCAAACCCCAGAATATTATGATCTCTACTGAGGGAAAGGTAAAGGTGACGGATTTTGGTATTGCAAGGGCAGCTTCTGCAAACACCATCAGTTCTGATGTGATGGGTTCTGTGCATTATTCTTCTCCGGAGCAGGCACGTAACGGTTTTGTGGATGGAAAGAGTGATATTTATTCTTTAGGTATTGTGATGTATGAGATGGTGACGGGACGAGTTCCTTTTGACGGGGATACCACGGTTGCAGTTGCCATTCAGCATTTGCAGGAGGAGATGGTGCCGCCAAGCGCTTATGCACCAAACCTTCCTATCAGTATGGAAAAAATTATTCTGAAATGTACCCAGAAGAGCGTAGACCGCAGATATGAGTCGATGGCAGCATTGTTAGCGGATTTGCGAAAAGCGTTAATCAGTCCAAATGAAGATTTTGTAGTGATGGTTCCGACTACCAGCCAGGATAAGACTAGGGTCATTGGTACAGAAGAGTTAAGTAAAATTCAAAAGCAGGCAGGAAGCGTATATTTAAAGAATGAGCAGGTAGAAAAACCAAGACCTCAGCCGGTTTATGAAGAAGAGGAAGAGGACGAAGATGAGGACGAGGATGGAGAAATCAATCCAAAGTTAGAGAAGGCAATTACGATTATGGGAATTGCAGCGGCAGTTGTTATAGTGATTTTGATTGTCTATATTGTGCTTCATCTATTTGGAGGATTTACGTCAGGAAAGTCTGTGTCTACGGAGAAAGATACAACGAGAACCGAGACACAGGCAGACAGCGATGCAGATAACAGTGGAAACACCGCTTCTTCTAACAGCCAGACAGTGGAGGACGGCGTGGAAGTTCCGGATGTAAAAGGTATGAGCTTTGAAGATGCAAAAGCGGCATTAGCGGCAAAGGAATTAGGCATTAAACAGGTGGGAAGTACTTCTTCCGATACAATAGAAAAGGATTTAATTGTCATCCAGCAGCCGGAAGCAAACCAAAAGGTGGAGAAAAATACTACCATAGAAGTTACTATCAGCAATGGAAAGGGCAGTATTGATATCCCGAATGTTGTAGGAAAGACAGAGGAAGAAGCCATTAATACGTTAAAGGATACTTTTGAATACAGCAAAAGTTATTCCTATAGTTCCGATGTAGAAGCAGGATATGTTATTTCACAGACGCCGACAGGAGGCTCCCAGGGAAAAGAGGGAGATGTAATTACTTTAGTAATCAGCCAGGGCGAAGAATTAGTGACGGTGCCGGATGTAACTACCACCTATAAGTCGGAGGAGCAGGCGAAAGCACTTTTATCTGATTTTATGGTAAGCACCACCACGAAGTATAGTGAGACAGCGGAGGGAATTGTTATCGGACAGAGCATTCCGCAAGGAAAGCAGGTAGCAAAAGGAACTGCTATTACGATTACGGTAAGTTTAGGACCGGAACCGGCAGATGTGGTGACGGCTGTGACCTATAAGTTAAATGTCAGAATTCAGCTTCCGGCAGATACCTCTAATATCTCCGGTGCAGATATTGTGCTTTATGGGAAATCCGGTGGAGTGTTAGCTTCCTGGCCGGGAAAATCCGTTGCCGATTTTGGCAGTGACGGACTGACACTGACAAAGACAGGGCTTTTAGAAGACAGCGGGAAATTGGTAATTACCTGGCTTGATTTAGACGGAAATGCCTGTGGAGAACAGGATGAGTCTGTAAAGTTCCAAAAAGAATCATAAGATGGTGCTGTATGCAGGGAAAGATAATAAAAGGAATTGCCGGATTCTACTATGTTCATGTGGTAGAGTCCGGGATTTATGAGTGTAAAGCAAAGGGTATTTTCCGAAATCAGAAAATCAAACCTCTTGTGGGAGATGATGTGGAAATTGCCATTATTGATGAGGAAGAAAAAAAGGGGAATATAGAGCAGATACTGTCGAGAAAAAACGAGTTAATTCGTCCGGCAGTGGCAAATATTAACCTTGCTCTGATTATTTTTGCAGCGGCAAAACCACAGCCTAATTTTAATTTATTAGACCGGTTTCTGATTATGATGGAATATCAGAAAGTGCCGGTCAAAATCTGTTTTAATAAGATAGATTTAGTAAGTGAAAAAGAAATTGAAAAGATTGCGGCAGTGTATCAAAATTGTGGGTATGATATTTTGACAGTCAGTGCAAAGGAAGAAAAAGGTATCACGGAACTTCTTGAGGTTCTTCAGGGAAAAACGACTGCGGTAGCGGGGCCTTCCGGTGTGGGAAAATCTTCTCTTATCAACCGGCTGCAGCCTCATGTGCAGATGGAAACAGGTGCCATCAGTAAAAAAATCGAACGGGGACGTCATACTACCCGTCATTCTGAGATTATTCCGATTTGCGGAAATACCTATATCATGGACACACCGGGATTTTCTACTTTAAATATTCCGGGATTTGAAAAAGAGGATTTGCAGCAGTATTATCCGGAATTTTTAGTGTTTGAACCTTATTGCAGGTTTAAGGGATGCAGTCATATCAGTGAACCGGACTGTGGTGTCAAAGAAGCATTAGAAGAAGGAAAAATCAGCAGTCTGCGCTACGAAAACTATAAACTTTTATATGAGGAATTAAGGAATATCAAGAAGTATTAGATACG
>JAQXGQ010000177.1 GCA_029006795.1 Clostridiales bacterium
AGGACATTCCTGATTGAATGGGCAGATTCCCGAGTGGCCAAAGGGGACAGACTGTAAATCTGCTGCAAATTGCTTCGGTGGTTCGAATCCACCTCTGCCCATTAAGTATTGCGTGGCAGTACTTTAAAATTACATAAATGCCGGCGTGGCGGAACTGGCAGACGCGCAGGACTTAAAATCCTGTTGTAGAAATACAGTACCGGTTCGATTCCGGTCGCCGGCATTCATTTTAGAAAATACAGTAGAGGTACTGTATTTTTTTTTCTGCTTTTTTTTATTTTTTATGAGACCATTTACCATTTCTTTGCATCTAATCTATGTAAAACAAAAAAGCCGGCGGAAAGGATACTATGAAGAAAGAGAAACTTGGAGAACTAGTGATTGCTTCCGAGGATATGATGTATCATGTGGCAAAAACGCTGCTCTATAATGATGCGGATTGCGCGGATGCGATACAGGAAACCATTGTAAAAGCATTTACAAAACTACATACTTTAAAATCAGACGCTTATGCAAAGACATGGCTGACTAGAATTTTGATTAATGAATGTTATGCGATTATGCGCAGAGAGAAAAAGATTGTGTCACTAGAGGATTACAACATGGAGGAGCCTGCCACAGAGCAGGAGGATTACTCAGACCTTTATGAGGCGGTCAGCCGTCTTCCTGAGGACGCAAGACTTTCGGTCACTCTTTATTATGTAGAAGGGTACAGCGTGAAGGAAATTGCAAAACTTTTAGATGTTACGGAAAGTACTATAAAAAACAGGCTTGCGCGTGCTAGAGCAAAACTTAAGAATGAATTGAGGCAGGAGGCTTTTGGAATATGAGATTAGAAGATATGAAACAGGAATTTCCTCAGATGCCACAGTCAATGAGGGATATGGTAGAACGTGAGGTGCAAAAACAGGTAAAAATGGTACCGGCCAGAAGATATTTTTCTGTAAAAAAAGCAGTTGTGGCATCGCTTGTGGCAACCATGGCGCTTGGAACTACTATTTTTGCAGGTGTAAAAATATATCAGATGGATCGGGAACCACAGGGAAATTATGGGGTGACAACAAAGGTAAGCAAAAATGAGGCAGTGGAAGCAACAGAGCAGGAAAACACAAAAATAGATGAAATACCGGATATTACAATGGAAACATCATATCTTCCCGATGGAATGGTTGAACTAGAAGAGGGAAAATATAGTTATGAAAAGACACCTTATGAAGGTGGCGTATCAATCATATTTTACCGGATGGATATGGGAGATAGTGCTTTTGAGATACTAGATACCTATGTGACAGAGAGTGAAAACCTTCAGATTGGTAATCATGACGGCGTCTATTTGAAAATGCAGGAAAATGATGGCGACTGGTTGTCTTTTAATCAGCGCATCTATGTTACTTATCCGGAATATCATTATGTGATGCAGATGTATATCGGAGAAGATGTAACAAAGGATGAGGCACTGAAAATAGCGGAGGGAGTAAAGATTATACCGGTAGCTGATGAAACAGAGGAAAATATGGTTCATGCGTGGAATTGGAGTGATTACCTTGCCTCCATAGAAGAAGATGATGATTCATGGGAGAAAGATGCAGCTACGGCAGAGGAGATGAAAAATACACACGCTATTGGGGAAACAATACAGTCGGATACAGAAAAAAATATACAGATGAAGGTTACGGATGTGAAAATTACGGAAGATACAGGAATACTTGATATGGCATACAGCGACAATGATTTTTCACACTATATTGATAATAATGGGAAATTGCTTCCGACAACCATTCAATATATCAAATCCGGTGACGGTATCAATACGTTAGATGAGGTTATAAGTACAAAACAGGTGCAACAGAAACTGATTTATGTTACAATTCAATATGTGAATATCGGAAGTGAGGATATGAAAGATATCTTGTATTCTGTAGGGTTAATGAAAATCAGGAAAGAGAATGGTAGTTATGTGGTATTCCGTGAAGAACAGCCCAAAACAGATGATATCTGGGATTATGCATTAGATACCAGTACGCTTATGAAAGGCGGAGACATGAGCTATTATGATGTCCGGGGTGGAGAACGCGGTAACAATTATATTACTGCTTTGAAAGCTGGTGAGACGAAAACGGTTCATGTGGGATTTGTAGTGAATGAAGATGAACTTCCATATCTTTACCTGAACTTAAATACAGCGGGTGGCACTGCAGAGTTCTCGGATAGTGCGTTAAAACAAGGACTTGTGGATATCCGGCAGTAGAAACGATACAAAAAAGAGAACAAGGGGAGGAAGCTTATGAAAAAAATATTTGCAGTTATTTTAGGTGTAATAGGTGTTATTTTGCTGGTAATTGGCATTGCGCTCTGATGCACTAGAAAACGGAAATAGTATAGATTGCGGTTCTAAACTTAAGCCTGTCCTCATAAGATAAGATAAATATCTTATGAGGATGGGCATTTTTTGTGCATAAATGCCGGAGGGAGGAAGAACAGGTGCAGGAACAGAAAGAACCGCGGCAGCGGGGAAAAAATGTGTTGGAAGATGAGGAAAGCAAGTCAGTTTTTGCCAGTTTTGCAGAGCAGTTAAATGACCCGCTGATTTTTATTTTATTTGCGGCAGCAGTGATTTCTATGATACTCAAAGAATTTGGTGATATGGTAATTATCCTTGCGGTGGTTATGTTAAATGCCATCGTGGGAGTGATACAGGAGGGGAAAGCGAAGAAAGCCTTAGAAGCCTTAAAAGAAATGACAAGCCCTCATGCGCTAATCAGAGAGGGGGAACATATTAGGGAAATTCCGGCAGCAGATTTAGTGCCGGGTGATATCGTCTGCTTAGAGGCGGGACGGCAGGTGCCGGCAGATTTGCGGCTGACGGTTGCGGTCAATCTGAAAATTGAGGAATCGGCATTGACGGGGGAGTCCGTGCCGGTGTCAAAAAATGTGACAGACAAAAATTTAGCATACATGAGCACCAATGTCACCTATGGGCGAGGTGAGGGCGTGGTGACGGCAATTGGTATGGATACGGAAATCGGAAAAATTGCCCGTATGATACAGAATGCAAAGACCGAAATGACGCCACTACAGAAAAGACTTGCAGACTTAGGAAAAGTTTTAAGTACGGTTTCTATTTTTCTGTGTATCCTGCTCTTTTTCATTGCGGTGCTGCAGAAACGGGATATCGGGGAAATGCTTATTACTGCCATTTCACTGGCAGTGGCAGCAGTGCCAGAGGGGCTGCCTGCCATTGTGACCATGGTGCTCGCTTTAAGTGTTTCTAGGATGGTGAAGGTCAACACCATTGTAAAGCGGCTTCCCAGTGTAGAGACATTAGGCTGTGTCAGCGTCGTATGTTCGGACAAGACCGGAACTTTAACCCAGAACCGGATGACGGTAACGAACTGTTACACTGATGGGAAGGTGATTTCTCCGGCACAGCTAGAGACAGAAAGAAATCGTCATTTTTTACAGGGGTTTGTGCTTTGCAATGATGCGTCCATAGAAGGTGGGGAGCGGATTGGAGACCCTACGGAATTAGCGCTGCTTACGATGGCAGAGCCGTTAGGAATCCATCGGGAAAAATTAGAAAAACGGATGATAAGAAAAGCGGAACTGGCTTTTGATTCGGATAGGAAAATGATGACGACCTTACATAAAGAAGGGGCAAGCGGGGTATCTTATACGAAAGGCTCGCCGGACGAGATTTTAGAGCGTTGTCAGTATATCCTTTTAAATGGCAGCAAACAGCCTTTGACACCGGAGCGCAAAAAGGAAATTAATAAGGTGCTTGCCGGATTTACTGGAAATGCCCTTAGGGTTTTAGCTTTAGGGATGCGCGAAAATACGATGGAACTGTCGGAAAACGGACTGACTTTTGTTGGAATGGTTGGGATGGCAGACCCTATCCGCCCGGAGGCGAAGGAGGCGGTAAGGGAATTTTACCGGGCAGGGGTGAAAACGATAATGATAACCGGAGACCGGATAGATACGGCCCTTGCCATTGCAAAAGAATTAGGAATTGCCTCTGATATCCGAGAATGTATTTCCGGTGAGGAACTGATGCAGATATCGGAGAGTGAACTTGCGACAAGACTTCATTATCTGCGGGTGTTTGCCCATGTGTCCCCGGAACATAAGGTGCGCATTGTTTCTGCCTGCAAAAAAAATGGAGAGATTACGGCGATGACAGGAGACGGAGTCAACGATGCTCCCTCTTTAAAATCTGCGGATGTGGGGATTGCTATGGGTATGGCAGGAACGGATGTGGCAAAAAATGCGGCAGATATTGTGCTGACAGATGACAATTTTGCCACCATAGCAAAAGCGATTGCGCAGGGAAGGTCGATTTATGAAAATATTCGAAAATCCGTGATTTTTTTGCTTTCTTCAAATTTTGGAGAAATCATAACCATGCTTTTTTCCGTCGCATTAGGATTAGCAGCACCCCTAAAATCCAGCCATATCCTGTGGATTAATCTGATTACGGATTCTCTGCCGGCATTGGCACTAGGGGTAGATGTAGAGGAAAATAAAAGCTACATGGATCGTCCGCCCAGAGGAAAAGAAGAAAGTCTTTTTGCTGGAGGGGGATGGAGCTGTACCTGTTTTTATGGAGTACTGATTGCCATAATCAGTACGGTTGCTTTCTTACAGCTTCCGGTAGGAATGCTGCTGCAGCAGAAATTGCCGATTACCATTGCCGGTATTCGACAGATTTTTAACGATACAGCGGTTTTAAGCCGTTGTCAGACCTATGCGTTTACGGTGCTTGGCATGTCTCAGCTATTTCATGCGATTGGTATGCGGGATGTGGAAACTTC
The DNA here is from genome assembly GCA_029006795.1 of Clostridiales bacterium. Lineage (GTDB taxonomy): Bacteria > Bacillota > Clostridia > Lachnospirales > Lachnospiraceae > Roseburia. The sequence continues at coordinate 4,812 of JAQXGQ010000177.1, forward strand.
ATTGTTTCGTATGAATCATCTGGAAAACAGTCTGATGATTGCAGCTTTTTTTATTGGCATCGGACTTCAATTATCCGTGACGGAAGTTCCCTATCTGGTGGCATTGTTTGGAACCTGTAAATTGAGCGGTCTAGAGTGGATAAAATTGTTAGTGCTTGCTGCTATGCCGTTGCTTGCTCATGAGATACTGGTGCTTTTAGCTTTTGCCGGAGAAAAGGAGAAGAAAAGAACATATCAGAATGTAGAAAATAAGTTTATGGAAGAGGATGCGGTAGTTGAAGTAGGAGAAAAAAACAAAATGACAGGGAGAAAATATGAGCGTTGGCATTAAGAAAGTGCTAAGATTTGGAAAAGGAAATTGACAGGAAAACGTTCTTTTTTTATATTATAGAAAACGAGGGCACAGTGAAAAGGTGGTTTTCGTCAACCGAATAACGGAAGTCAAGAGGGAGTAGTAGAAAATACATCATCAACATACGCGATTTGAAAAAATCTGGTGATGTATACCATAAGAATGGTTATGAGACTTTTGGCACAGTAATGCAAAATGTGTTTCTGTGCCGGAAGCCTCTTTTTTATTGCTCTCTCAGACGAACAAAAAAGAAGGAGAAAACAAAGATGAGGGAATGGTATCAAAGACAGGCAGATGAAGTGCTACAGAAAATGGACAGCAGAAGAGAAGGATTGAAAGAGGAAGAGGTGGCAGAGAGAAGAGAAGCCTACGGAAAAAATGAACTGGAGGAAGAAGAAAAAAAATCTATAGCGCAGATTTTTTTGGGGCAGTTTCTTGATGTGTTGGTGCTGATTTTGATTGTGGCGGCAGGGATTTCTGCGATTTCCGGGGAATTGGAGAGTACCTTAGTCATTTTGGTGGTATTGGTGCTAAATGCAGCGTTGGGAACCATACAGTATGTGAAAGCAGAAAAATCTTTAGACAGTTTAAAGGCATTGTCCTCGCCAAACGCAAAGGTACTTAGAGATGGAAAGAAGACAGAAATACCGGCATCTGAGGTGGTGCCGGGAGACATTATTTTGCTGGAGGCAGGGGACTTAGTTGCCGCAGACGGAAGAATTTTAGAAAGCCATTCCTTACAGGTCAATGAAAGTTCCCTTACGGGAGAGGCAATGAATGTGGATAAGAAGGAAGAAACCATAGAGGGGGAGCAGGCATTAGGTGACCGGGCTAATATGGTTTTTTCCGGCAGCCTTGTTACCTACGGCAGAGCAGAGGTAGTGGTAACTGCCATAGGAATGGAGACAGAAATCGGTAGAATTGCAGAACTTTTAAACCAGACAAAGGAGAAGAAAACACCGTTGCAGAAATCTTTAGATGATTTCGGAAAAAAACTGGCTATGGTGATTTTGGCAATCTGTGTGCTGGTATTTCTTTTAAGTGTCTACCGAGATATGCAGATTTTAGATGCCATGATGTTTGCGGTAGCTTTGGCAGTGGCTGCAATTCCGGAGGCGCTTGGCTCCATCGTTACCATTGTTCAGGCAATGGGAACACAGAAAATGGCAAGGGAGCAGGCAATTATCAAGGACTTAAAGGCGGTGGAGACTTTAGGCTGTGTGTCCGTCATTTGCTCTGATAAAACGGGAACATTGACCCAGAATAAAATGTCTGTTCAGAAAATTTATGTAGGTGGGGAAGTGCTGACACCGGAGAAACTAGATAAAAAAAATCAGCTGCACCGCTATCTGATGTATGATGCCATCTTAAACAATGATTCCCAGATAAAAGATGGGAAAGTCATTGGAGACCCCACGGAATCGGCTTTGCTTGAAATGGTGCGCACGGTGGATGTAGATGATGATTTCTATCGTGATATGATGAAACGTTTGTCAGAGCTTCCGTTTGACTCCGATAGAAAATTAATGAGCACTACCTATCAGCTTCACGGGGTAGATACCGTGCTGACAAAGGGTGCAGTGGATGTGTTGTTAAAACGCACCGTAAGTATTCGTGACGGTGAAACGATACGGGAAATATCAAAGGAAGACACTCAAAGGATAGAAGAGAAAAACAGGGAGTTTTCCGAGCAGGG
>JAQXGQ010000178.1 GCA_029006795.1 Clostridiales bacterium
AATCTTTAATCTTATCTGAATTATTCGTCTCATAAAAATCCACCAAGAGTTCTTTAAAAGTATCAATGTCGTTGTATGGTACTGAGAAAATACCTATATCATCCTCCATCATAATCTTATTACACATAAGCTGCGCAACTCTTTTATTTCCATCCAAAAACATTTGTGTTCTTGCAATAAAACAGAACATTTCTAAAGCAGCTTCAAGTTTATCATCCATACCAGCAATTTCATCAAGTTTATTTATAATAATCCCTTCTTGTGGAAGTTCTGGCACCCATGATGTACCTCCTATAGTAACGGGTGCTGTTCTTATATTTTCTGCATCATAAGAGAGTTCCTCCATGCATATCTTGTTTAGTTCCCGTAAATATGAAATATTATTGGGGTAATCTATATTATCAAACAGAAAATACCATGCTCTTTTCATATTTACAATAAAAAGTACCTCATCCCGCCTCGTTTGTACAGGAATATTAGACAAAATTTTTTCAGTATTAGGGAAAGTAGTTCCCAATCCTTCAATTCCAGCACTCTTCCAAATAGAATCTACTAATTGTCTTTTTCCCATTGATATAGACATATTATTCATAAAAATTACCTCTTTCAATTTTTATTATTTGATTTCACGATCCGATCCATATAAACCATGCGTATATCCCCAATATGCTTCTTCCTCGCTGATATTCTTGTCCTTTGCAATTTTTTGAACTTCTCGCAGAATCATTTTAGCTGTAAATTGTTGTTGCACTTCGGACATTTTATTCATGTTATTCTTTTCTGTCAATTCAAATGCTCTCATGTATTCACCTTCTTCCATTTTTATAGCACTTATGTACACTTGCTTTACCTGAAAACATTCCAGTTCTCATCTGTTGCCACAAAGCTGGCAACGGGCTGCAATGACTTACTGGATGATGCCACATAATCAATATTCCCGTCAATCGGATAATACAGATAGGAAAAAACATCTGTTCCGTCCGGCATTGTCAGTTTCTTACACTGCAGATAGCACGCTCCATCACAGTTAAGTACATAACCGTCTCTCATATTCTGTGAAATGTTACTGTCATATACTCTGAAAAGCAGCTCTGTATCATCATCTTCCAGGTAATAATAGTCATATAGATTTATTTCATGTCCGGTTCCGTTTCTAAGTAATTATCATTTATTCCTGAATGGTCATCTACGAAGGAGCGCGTTTTGTAGTCCTCCAGACCGCGATCTGTCAGCGTCAGGTTTTCATTATCCCCGCTAATATCCCATGAAATACCACCATAGTTTCCGCTTGTCGGAATACTTCCCGTATTGAAAAGATATGCCGTCAAGTGTGAAATTCCTGCACAGTTTCCTCCTTTTGCATATTCTGACTCAAAATTTTGAAAAGGAAGTTCATCCGTATATTGGTCAAATTCTGTATGATAATTCCTATAATACTTACGTTTTCCGCTCTCTCCGTTGTTTCCATCGTTTTCCGCTTCAATCTCATTTTCATCATTATACAACACATAGTCAAAAATGTAATTGGCAAAAGTAACTTCATCCCATGATTTATATTCAAATGCAGGAAGATATTTGCGAAAAAATTCTGCCAAATGTGTTATTTTCGAATTATTAGTTGCAGTCAGTTTCGAACTATCCTCAGTAGAAATTTTAGAGCCAAAAGTGTTGTTGCAGTAATTGATGGCACGGATAAGAAAAGCATCATTAGACCTCCGAGCAGATACGCAATACCATAAGTGCAAGACCAATCATGATAACAACTGCCAAAAATTTATTCTTTTTAAAGAACTTCTTCACTTTATCCATCTGTATTCCTCGGACATTTAATATTTCCTATAATCATTGTAGCATTATGTATTCATTTTGTCAACTTCTGTATTTCCTATTTTACAAAAAAATACCCTGGCATTGATGCACAAGGTATTTAATAAAAAATATGTAAAACCAGTCGTTTATCTGCCCCTCCGAAATCTATGAGATGTCACATTTGCCTGCTGGTTCTCCGCGCTGGCAACGGAAACATCCAGTACATTTGATATGCTCCGTTCTGCTTTCTGCTCTGATACCGTGAGACAAGACACCGACCGGGGATTTATTCCCATATAAACATCTCCGGTCTGCAGTATTCCATCCTTATCGTCATTCAAATACAGCTTTCCAAGTTCGTCCCGTATAACAGCATAGTCCAGGTAATGCCCTACAATCATTCAATCTCCTATGATCTGGACAATGAATGTTATGCCATTCTACTCCAGGCAAAACTTAAGATAGAAAAAGCTATTCCGTATTATGGAGAGTTCTTTTCAAAGGCTGTATTTGGAAGAGCCAGTAAACGGAATGAGACGCATTAATTCTGATGGCATTGGCTCTGAAGTTCATTTTATTAACACACGGGAAAACAGCACATATATACAGCCGAGAGTTCTGCAGCACGCTTATAGGGTTATTCATTATCAGCTAGGCTACAAGGATACGGATTTCCATTCTCTGCGCCATACCCACGCTTCTAACCTCTTGGCTGCCGGATGCGCCCCTACCTACGTTCAGAAACGCCTAGGGCATAAGAAAAGCGGAACCAAATAGGCTCCGCTTTTTAATGTTGACTATATATTGACCGATGACTATTTCGACCCCGGTCAACAACTTATTCAGTCGTGCTTTGTAAATCTTATAAATCTCTCAAAACCTTGAAATTCCTTAGAATTTACCAGCTTTGTGAGCTTCTTCAATACTTACGGCAACAGCCACGGTAGCTCCTACCATTGGGTTGTTACCCATACCGATAAGCCCCATCATCTCAACGTGAGCAGGTACAGAAGAAGAACCTGCAAACTGTGCATCAGAGTGCATACGTCCCATAGTATCTGTCATACCATAAGAAGCAGGACCTGCTGCCATGTTATCCGGATGTAAAGTACGTCCTGTACCACCGCCAGATGCTACAGAGAAGTATTTTTTACCCTGCTCGATACATTCTTTTTTGTATGTACCTGCTACCGGATGCTGGAAACGTGTTGGGTTGGTAGAGTTACCGGTGATAGATACACCAACGTTCTCTAAGTGCATGATTGCAACACCTTCCTGAACATCATCAGCACCGTAACATTTTACAGTTGCACGAAGACCGTCAGAGTATGCTTTTTCATAAACAACGTTTACTTTTGCTTCTTTGTAATCGTATTTTGTCTCAACGAAAGTAAATCCGTTGATACGGGAAATAATCTGAGCTGCATCTTTTCCTAAACCGTTTAAGATAACTCTTAATGGTTTTTTACGTACTTTGTTTGCTTTCTCGGCAATACCGATAGCACCCTCAGCAGCTGCGAAAGACTCATGTCCTGCTAAGAAGCAGAAGCACTCTGTCTCTTCCTCTAATAACATTTTACCAAGGTTACCATGTCCTAAACCTACTTTTCTGTGGTCAGCAACAGAACCCGGAATACAGAATGCCTGAAGACCTTCACCGATTGCTGCAGCAGCATCAGCAGCTCTTGTACATCCTTTTTTGATTGCGATTGCAGCACCTACAGTGTAAGCCCAACAAGCGTTCTCAAAACAGATTGGCTGGATTTTCTTTACCTGATCGTATACGTCAAGTCCAGCATCTTTTGTAATTTTTTCAGCTTCTTCGATAGAGCTGATACCATAGCTGTTTAATACAGCGTTAATCTGGTCAATTCTTCTTTCATATGATTCAAATAATGCCATGATTTTCGTTTCTCCTTTCCTTACTCTACTCGTGGGTCGATAATCTTAGCAGCATCTGCTACACGACCATACTGACCTTTTGCTTTTTCCCATGCTGTGTTAGGATCATCACCTTTTTTGATGAAGTCGGTCATTTTTCCGAGAGAAACGAACTGATATCCGATTACTTCGTTGTTCTCATCAAGAGCGATACCTGTTACATATCCCTCTGCCATCTCTAAGTAACGAACACCTTTTTCTTTGGTTGCATACATCGTACCAACCTGGGAACGAAGTCCTTTTCCTAAATCCTCCAGACCTGCACCTACTGCAAGACCGTCATCAGAGAATGCACTCTGTGTACGTCCGTAAACAATCTGTAAGAATAACTCTCTCATTGCTGTATTGATAGCATCACATACTAAGTCTGTATTTAATGCTTCGAGAATGGTTTTACCCTGTAAAATTTCTGCTGCCATAGCTGCAGAATGTGTCATACCGGAGCATCCGATTGTCTCAACTAATGCTTCTTCGATAACACCATTTTTTACATTTAATGAAAGCTTGCAGGCACCCTGCTGAGGAGCACACCAGCCAACACCATGTGTAAAACCTGAAATATCTTCAATTTTTTTGGAATGAACCCATTTTCCCTCTTCTGGGATTGGAGCTGGTTCATGTTTTGCGCCCTTTGCTACAGGACACATGTTTTCAACTTCCTTAGTGTAAATCATTTTAAGACTCCTTTCACTCAAATAAAACTGTATGTATCAGACTTTGTTATACATTTAACATACCGTATACATTTTCGCACATTTTGTAGAATTCATCAAGTATAATTTCGCAGTTTTACAAATTTTTCAATCAAAAAAGTATAAATCCGTGAATACAGACTCTGCTGGAGTATTTAGATTTAAAACCTCTCCATCCTTCACCTGAATATATCCTTCTGTGCCATCCTTTGCCCTGACATAAATCCATTCTTTCATATCAGAACGCAAAAAGTAGATATCCTGCCCTGCTGGTATCACCGTCTTCTTATTTCCCAGGGTATCCCACACAGGCAAATCCATCAAAAGCTGATGTGCGGTATTCGGCTGATAGTGATGTTCACCGTCCTCGTGGTAAACAAGTTTATCCTCATATTCGTCAAACCACCAGTAACCGTCTAAATAACATGTTTCCACCAGATCCATCCGCACCGTCCCGCAGATACTGTTCTGTCCGGAAAATCCGTTTCTTCCACTGTTCTGTTCCTTGAACGGAAATCCACCCACGCAACCGATATATTTCAGCTTACCGTCCTCATAACGGTAAAAGTATGTCACATAATCACAGCTCGGGCCTTCATCTAACACGGCAATTTCAAGTCCCTCTTCCCATTCTATGATATCCGTCACATAAAAGACATCCGTTACAGGTGTAATTATCGGCTCATATTTATTCAGGTCATACGCAGTTCCGTTAATCGTAAGAATACAGTCATAATCACCGTCATTCTTCTCTATCACGTCATAACTGATTTTCTCCACTGCACCGTCACCGGAAATATCTTCCTCTATCACTTCTCCTGTTCGATATTCCTTCGGATAAGGATGTTCCTTCGCATAGTTTTCTTCTGCTTCTCTAATCACATTCAGATTATCCTTTTCTATCTGACTGAGAACGGCATCATCAAACGCATCCGCTTCGCTTGTTTTTTCATACCAGGAACAGGCATCAAACCATCTCTGCAGATAGTCGTTGTTAAATCCTCTTCCGTGTCTCGCATAAATTTCATTTCTTGCAATCCACAGTTCATTATCCGTCATATTTAAAAGTACATCCTTTGTCAACGGAATAGTACTGCTGACAGGTATCATATATTTTTCCGCATCAAAATGTATCCCTGCAAGTTCAATTTGTACCGTATCTGCAATTTCATCCACCTGTTCTTCCATCGCCTGATACTCCGCTGCACACTCTCCCTCTTCCGTAGCACAGGCAAAATCTGTCGGTTTCATCAGATAATATAGGGTACCGTCATCCGTATAAGCCAAAGCAGTTTCTCCCACACCATAATTCAGCCATTCTTTTTCCCTGCTGAAACCGCAAAGATATCCTGCTCCTTTTTGAATATCATAAGAAGCCTTCTGGTAAATGCAAAACCCATCGTCTCCTTCGTCAATGACATACTTTCCCTGCCAGGTTTCCGGCAATGTAACCGTTATCTCCTGCCATGTATATGTACTTTCTGATGCCGCATCCTCATTTTTTTCTGTACTGCTGCTTTCTGCTTCTTTGGCAGTTTCCGCAACATCCTCTGTCTTTAGAGAACCATTCTCCTGCTGTCCATCTTCTGCTTCACCTTCTATATTTCCGCTTGCAGCATCTAATTGATTTTCTTCCTTGCCACACCCGTTTGTCACAAGCATCGCAGATAGGAACAGAAGCAATAAAACATTTCTTTTCTTCATAACCTCTTCTCCGCAAAATATCTACTGTTTTTCTACCACTTCATTTCTATTCTTGTAAATAGAATTTGCAGGCACAACCCCTCGTACAGAAGAAAGTGGATAGACATTACTATTTCTTCCGATAACCGTTCCCGGATTCAATACAGAATTACAGCCAACTTCCACATGGTCTCCTAGCATAGCGCCGAATTTCTTTAAGCCGGTTTCAATTTTCTCCTCACCGTCCTTTACCACAACTAATGTTTTATCAGATTTCACATTAGAGGTAATGGAACCTGCTCCCATATGGGATTTATAACCTAAAATAGAATCTCCAACATAATTGTAATGTGGCACCTGTACGGAGTTGAAAATAATATCATTCTTTAGTTCTGTAGAATTTCCTACCACGGAACCTTTTCCTACAATAGCGCTGCCTCGTATAAAGGCACAATGGCGGATTTCGGCTTCTTCGTCAATAATCAACGGCCCATTCAGGCAGGCAGTGGGCGCTACCTTCGCGCTCTTTGCCACCCAGATATCCTCTCCACGCTGTTCGAACCTTTTCTGGTCAAGAGTAGGACCTAATTTTTTAATGAAATCGCTAATTCCTTTTAATGCCTCCCACGGATATGTAAACTGTGCTAAATACTCCCCTGCAATTGTTTCATTTAAATCATATAAATTACTGATTTTTGCTCTTTCCATTTTACTTCCTCGTCTCTTAATTTATATTTTTCCATTTTTTCTTTTCAAAAAATTCATCAATTGCATGTACAATTTGGGAAGGTTCCATTGTTTTTAGTAAATAGCCTTCCGGCTTTAAAGCAGTAACTTTCATTACGCTCTCTCTGTCGCTCTTTCCCGTGAGGAAAATAACCGGCACATCCGAAAATTCTGTCTCTGCCCGAATCATTTCTAACACCTGCTTTCCGTCACAGATTGGCATTTCATAATCAAGCAAGATTAAATCAGGGCGGTTCATTGCCAGATACTTAATTGCCATAGCACCTGAATTTGCAAGAATCACCTGATATTTATCCTCAAGCCATCCCTTTACATTACGGAGCATAGCTCCTGAATCATCGACAACCAGAATTTTTTTCTTTTGCTGGCTCGCTTCATCTTTAAGATACATGTCAATCGCTTCTCCGACTTCTTTTACATTAATCGGACGTAAAAAGGTTTTCTTGATGAATTGCTCCGGGAATACTGCCTCTATGGCCTCAATCTGTTCCTTATCCCCCATTACCAGAACAGAAATATCCTCCTCTATTGCTCTGTCTTTCAAATATACAAGCAGCTTCATCTCTCCAATTGTGCTTTCATCCGCATAAATCAAAATTGCCTGTATCTCTTCTTTAATTTTTTCAATTTCACTTGGATTATTTCCCGCCTGCATAATCTGATGCTGCTGCTCCTCTAATTGATGTACCAGCGAAGATACAATAAAACTCTTGTTCTCCGATACCAATAAAATGTTTGCCATTTTACTTCTCCTTTCGTGAATACCATAATATTTACTGACCTTCCGTCAATTTATTTATCATTTTTTCTGTAACTTGCAGAATCTGTTCCATTGCCACATCTGCAATATATGCCCGAAGTTCCTCCATCCATGCTAGACATATTTCCGGTAATCTGCATTCTTCAAGTTTTTCAAATGCCGCATCCACCGCATCAAGGTCAAAACCGTCTATTGCTTCCTGTATTCCCTGTAAATACATTACAATCTCCTCTGTCGGTGCTTCCCTTTTCTGTATCTCCCGCATCGTTCCAAAAGGCTTTAAAATAGGCTTATAACTTCGGTAAAATGCAAGCACTTCTGGCGTTTCCTTATAAATTGCTTCCAAATCCTTTGCATCGCCAAGCTGCTCTAATCGGCGAAAGTCCTCTGATAATTCCATTGCTCCTAGCATTCTTGAACTGCTTTTCAGCGCATGTACCTCTATAGTATAATCCTTAATCAGATTATCCGCCATACATTTTTCAATTTTTGCTGATTTTAAATCAATCAATTTATAAAAATCCCCCAGCAGTTCTATAAAAAATTCTTTGCTGCCCGTATTCTTGATACCCTCATTTATATCAATTCCTTCAATCTCAGGCAATTCTTCATTTTTCATTTTTCCCTTATCAACCGCTGCCTCTTGATTCGTTTCCTGCCTTATGATAAGTTCTTCCGGCAGCCACTTCTGAATAACTGCACATAATTGTCTCATATCAATAGGCTTCGCTACGAATCCATTCATCCCAGCCTCGGCAAACACCTTCTGTGCCTCCGTCATTGCATTAGCCGTCAATGCAATGACCGGAACTTCTTTATAGTATGTACCCTCCATTTTTCGCAGGCATTCTGTAGTTTCAACCCCATCCATAACAGGCATCAAGTGGTCCATAAAGATGATGTCATACTTCTTTTCCTGTACCATCGCAAGAGATTTCTTTCCACTTTCCGCAACATCTATCTGCATTTTAAGCGGGGCAAGCAGACCAATCGCTACCTTAAGATTCAACTCATTATCATCAACAATCAGTATCTTTGCCTCCGGTGCTGTAAAGTTCATGCTCTCTCCCTCTGCCGTTCCCTCTTCCTCTATCTCTATAGATACTGTTTTCTGACGTATGGTAAAGAAAAATTCAGTTCCAACACCGTACTCGCTTGTAACCTGTAACTTTCCTCCCATCATACCAATAAGCTGACTCGAAATCGCCAGTCCAAGTCCGGTGCCTTCCTTGCCCTTATTTTTCTTTTTATCCACCTGCTCAAATGCACCAAACAGTTTTTGTAAATCCTCTTCCCGGATTCCCTGTCCGGTATCGGACACAGACACATAAAGCAGTATTTCTTCCTCCGATTTTTCTTCCTGTCTCATGGAAAGTTTCACATATCCCTCATCCGTAAATTTTACCGCATTGTTCATCAGATTAATAATAACCTGTCTGATACGCAAACCGTCTCCATACATTTTACGTGGCAGATTTTCATCAATCTCATACAAAAGTTCTATCGGCTTATCCCCAATTCGATTCTGAATAATCATACGGATATCACTCAGCATGGGACGAAGCTCATACACGTCCTCCACTAATTCCATCTTACCCGCTTCGATTTTGGAAATATCCAAAATATCATTTACAATAGACACCAGTGCATTTCCCGAACTTTTTATATTCGCAAGGTACTCCCTCTGTTCCTCTGTCAAATCTGTCCGAAGCAATATTTCTGCCATTCCCACAATGGCATTCATCGGTGTGCGGATTTCATGTGACATATTAGAAAGAAAAATGGACTTCGCCGCATTCGCTTCATCTGCCTTACGTTTTTCCTCACGCACCTGCTCTACAAGAGCAACATCGGGATTTTCCATTATCAGATAGAAAGACAGATTAATCAGCGTAATCCCCATTCCACTGACTAACGCTACGGGGCGTACCATCTGGTATAATGTTAATACCACTTCGATTCCTAAAGCAATACTCACAGCTATTTTCTTTTTGACATGTATCTGTTTCCAATGTCTTATCAACATAATAATGGTCAAAAGAAGGTATATTGCGATACAAACATATACCATATATACCGTCGGACCATAGGAATAATTACCGTTCTCTGTCTCTACATAATAAAGCGGCAAAAAAACCACACCCAACAACACTATTCCTAGCAGCAACGTACCTAATCTGGAAATATTCAGACAATCCTCTGACTCGCTCTCCACTAACAGCACAATATAATGATATACTAAATAAAAAATAACTTCCATCGTACCAAGAAACAACCGATGTAGTACATCATTCATCCATAACGGTATACTTTCTAAATGATTGACCGTATAAATTGTCATCCCATCAAGTACAAGATGTATCATGGATAAGATTAATATTGTCGAAAAAACTCTATGTATCTGCGTCTTTTCTCTTTTAGCAGTAAAATACATGACTGCCATAAGCGCAAGTACCAAAAAACAGGCTATTTCCATTCTTATCATAAGTTCTCCCCCTTTACATTTCTACCCCATTTTATCTGTTTTCTTAATGTTCCCTGAAATTCAATACTCATTTTGTAACCTTGTTCTGCAACATTTGTTTTATTATAGCCCAATAAATAAAAAATTTCAATGTGACCTCTTTCTTGTAATAATAAGGACTAGCAGCAAAAACAACTATGCTCCAGTCCCTTTAGAACAAACTATGAAAAGATGTGTTCTCTTCACATCACATTTTTTACAATCAGGGAAATGCCTGATAAAATCACCATAATAATTACCACCCCAAAAAAGATTTTTACCGCCGTCACATCTCCGTTTTTTAACAGATTAGAAGGATAACCCCTTACGACATAAACTCGTCTAAGAAATTGCTTCCGGCAAGCTGTTCTTCCGCTTCTAACGCCTGTTGTGCCGCCATGTCTTCTGCATAGCTGTCAAATCGTGCCATATCATCATACATTGC
>JAQXGQ010000179.1 GCA_029006795.1 Clostridiales bacterium
ATCTATGTATGACACGAAATATGACACGAAATAAAAGAAGCACCGAAAAATCGGTGCTTTTCTAATACGGGTAACAGGACTTGAACCTGCACGGTCTCCCACCAGAACCTAAATCTGGCGCGTCTGCCAATTCCGCCATACCCGCTCATAACCGTGTATCACACAGCCACTTTGCAATTATAACGTAGCCGCCCCAAAAAAGCAAGCCCTTTTCATCTGTTCTTTCTATAAATAGAAAGCGGCAGCTCTAACCCATGAGCCTCTAGCAGTTCTTCGTCCTGCAAAATCTCCTCTGTTTTCCCATCGCAAACAATTTTCCCTTCTGCCATTAAAATAGTTCTCTCACAGGTGTCCCAGATAAAATCCAGATCATGGGAGGCAATCATTTTCAGATGCGTAAACTCATTTAAAATCCCAATGAGGTTTCTCCTGTTTTTCGGGTCTAATGCTACGGATGGCTCATCCATCAAAATAATATCCGGTGTCATGGATAAAATTGTGGCAATAGAAGCAAGTTTTTTCTCTCCACCTGAGAGCTTATAAATCGGCTTTTCCCGTAAATGTTCGATATGTACCGCTTCAAGCGCCGCCTCTGCCCTTCTTTTTACTTCTTCCTCCGGGAGTCCGTAATTACGTGGCGCAAATGCCACATCCTCATAGACATTTGGCATAAACAACTGACTGTCGGCATCCTGAAACACATAACCGATTTTCTCTCGGATTTTACCTATGGTCTGTTTTTCCAAAGGTATCTCTTCTACCCGAATACTGCCTTCAAAATTCAAATTCAACCCCACCAATATTTTTAATAAAGTAGACTTTCCTACCCCGTTGGCTCCGATGATTCCAATCGACTCCCGCTCTCCTGCAAAAAAAGAGATGTCCTGTAAAATAGGCGTTTTCTTTTCATAGGAAAAACTCAAGTGTTCAATATTCATATGGATATGGCTCATAAAACCACTCCCCTCCTCAATTTATGACAGTGTTTACACAAACATACTTCCTATCCTCTCAGATACCGGCAGGAAACGCAACGCCAAAAACAGGGTTGCCCATATACACAGATATAACATATCCGTCCAACGCACTTTTATTTTACTTCCATAATAAAATTCTCCCTGATACCCCCGGAGGCACATGCCCTCATAGATATCCTCTGCCCTGTCCATGCTGCGCAAAAGCATCTGTCCCACCAGAGATCCCCACACTTTAAAATGAATCCCCTTTTGTCCCGGTGCACGCAGAGCATATGCCTGGGTAATACGGTTTGCTTCTGATAACAACACCGAAATGTATCGATAAATTAAAAGTATCTGCGTCACAAATATTTTTGGCAAATGTAAAATCCGCAAGGCATAACAGATTTTTTCAATTGTAGTGGTAGCTATCAGCAGATAGGAGGCAAACACAGTAAATATTCCTTTTATCATTAACGTAAGCATGGACAATACCCCGCCGGAAATATTCACGTTTCCAACCTGTATCATAATCTCTCTGTCAAAGAAAGGATTAAAAATTCCAACCACACAGACCAAAGGAAGCACAACCCGAAGTCTCCGTATCCCTTTCCAAAAAGAAATATCTCCCGTAACAAAAAGAATGATCGGATACACCGCCATGACAAGCAGACTGCTCAGGTTATATTTCGGAAAGGAAACCGTGATTCCGATATATAAAATCGTCACACAAAGTTTTACCAGCGGATGAAGTCGATTCACCCACCGGTTTTCGTTTGCCAACGCATCTAAACTTTGTATCTCATAAATTGCCCGTTTCATCTTATTCATGACTTACATTCTTCTTAAAAAATTTAAACAAATAACAACACCCCACGCATACTGCTACTACCACAGCAGCCCCTACAATACCGGAAAAAGAGGTTCCCGCCACACTTTCCGAATTTTTAAAGGCATAGTCCGGCAAAAGTGCCGTTTTCTCCTGAATTTGTGCTGCCTTCTCATAGGCATTTCCTTTCGCCTCTAATTCTGCAGTTCCGGCTACTTTTTCCATAGACCATTCAAGTCCGTCAGGATTGGCAGAGGCAAATAAGGAAAGACCACCACCGATGAGCACTGTTAAGATGCCAAGCACCGCAAGAGTCTTTTTGAAAGAAAACCTTTCCTTCTTTTCTTCTGTTTCCACACCCCAGAGCAATTCTGGTCTTACTTCATATACAAAACAAAGTACTGCTGCCGTAATCAATCCTTCTACCAAGCCGATTGCTAAATGGATAGGCTGCATGGTTGCAACAAAAGTAAAAAAAGGAAGCTCCGTAATACCGGATGCTAATGTCTCTAACGTCACAGAAAACGCTCCTAACTGTAATGTCAACACGCATCCTAAAACAGAAGCTGCAATAATCTTCTTCTTAGAAGCCCCATGTTTCATTATCGGCTTCCATATGAACAGTGCCCCGATAAAGCACCCGTAAAATGCCATATTCCATACATTGCATCCTAATGCCAACAAGCCCCCATCGGCAAACAAAAGACATTGTATCAACAGCACTCCTATCATGGTAAGAAATCCTGCATACGGTCCTAGCAATGCCGATAACAGCATTCCTCCACACAAATGTCCGGAAGAGCCTGTACCTGGAATAGTAAAATTAATCATCTGGGTAGCAAACACAAACGCTCCCATGACGCCCATCACCGGAATTTTTTTTGGTTCATTTTCCAATCTTACTTTTCTTACGGAATAACCGCCTGCCACTGTTGAACAGGCATACATCGTTGCCGCCACCGTCGGAACGATTAAAGCATCTGCCATGTGCATTTTTTCTACCGCCTTTCCTTTGTTTTAGCACATCTTAACAAAACTCCAACACGACAACAAGCCCCCCTGGGGGTTATTTTTTACAAAAATTTCCTCCAGAGGGGCTGTTATTTTTCATTATTCCTTTTTATTCCATTTTCTCGTAACGAGACCAGATCTTATCTCCGCCGCAGGCCTGCTTTGTACCATCCTCATCGATAATAATATAATCACCGTTTCCGATAAATGTTCTGCCTCTTCTTGTTCTGATGTATGGACAAACGACTTTACCATCTTTACGCTCTATTTTTACCAGAGTGTCCGTTACAATCCACCCCTTTGTCACAACATCGGACCAAAGTTCAAAACCATCCTCTAAGCCCTTACCAATCTCATATTTCTCCACTTCTGCGTTTAATGCTACCCTTTTTGCCTTCATAAAACCCCTCCTGTCCTTCTTATGTGCATTCATATGCTAATCCCTAATTTATTATAACACGTCTGCACTGGATAAGGGAAGAAATTTTCCGAAAATTCGACATTTTTTTCTCAGTTGCAGTATAAACAGTAAAAACTTCTGTTTTATCCTGTAAATTTATCATACCCTGATGATTGGAAAAAAATATAGTTTTTCCCTGTCTGTGGGCAGGTAAAAGAAGGACTGTTTTCCGACCAGTCTTTCATAAATCGCACGACATTCTTTTGCCAGACGATTTTATACAGCTGTTCCTCATCTTTACGTTCTAAGTCTCTGATTACAAGCCTGTTTGTTTTTATATACAATTTCAAAAACAGTTGTGTTAACAGAAACATTTGCAACCACTTTTCCATCTATTACAATGGAATGAGGATTGTATCTGTCTGTCCAATATCCATTCTGATACCAGTCTTCAAAATCAATATCAAAAGTTTTCATTGCAAGTTCATTAAAGCTGTGACGTAATTGCTCATTATCTCTATAGTTTTTTATTATTTCATACATTTTCCTTCTCCCTTCCACAACATATCTGCCATAGTATCTTTCTATTTATTCTAATGGACATTCTAAACATCTGCTACCTCAAAAATCTGTAAAAATAAGTTTAAGCTAATTTACATCTTACCGCTATCTTTTTTGCATTATAGGCAACCAGTTACCTATTTTCAACAGCTTTCTTATAATCAGGATTGAAGTCACTGCAACAACAGTCAGGAACACATACACAATCACATATGCTGCAGTTGCAGACAACAAATTGCCCATATATTCTGTTGCACAGCCATTTACCGCAACCAGCGAAGATGTATCAATACCAAGCGCTGCTGTCTGTTCAACCACGCCATCAAAACTCCCTGCATTTATCATTGCAATATATCGGAGTACGAATTACCATCTGCATAATGAAAAATCCTGCTGCACCGAGAAACCATGCAGACCATACACCTTTTCCCTTATTCCTCAATCCGTAAACCACAAATACGCCAACCGGTAATATCGTACTGACACAAAACGTAATTGCTACTGTAATAATTGTTGTTATACTTACCATAATATTCCCTCTTTCTATAACTAATTCATAATTATTTCTGCCAACATCCTGTCAATCCTTACAAACTCCCGCAACTCCCGTAATTCGGAAAATACCGGATTATTCAGATTCTCTCTGATACTCTGCATCACAAGTTTTTTATTCCGCGGCATCTGTGTTCCGAGGTCAAGCTCCTCGAACCAGCCGTCTAATTTATTAAAATAAGCATCTCCATGTAACATACCGCTTTTTATCAAAGAGCATGAGGTTTCTGCATACAGCTTCAACCTCTTTACCGCTTCTTCGTTTTCACCGCATACTGCCTTATATACCGCCACCTGATAATAATACCCTGCCGTAACATTAGGATGCAGGTACTCCATATGATATGCCTTTATGACAGAATCAACTCTTTCAATCGTCGCTTCACAAATTTCCTTATCCTGCATATGCAGAGCAATAAAGTAAGTGCTGTCTCCAATCAGCATCAATAAATGTAGATATAGAATTGCCTGCGTATAGCTATCTGCCTTTTCAGTTTCTCCGTTCATAATATACGCCTGTATCAACAGCCAGTCACTCTGGTTGAGTGCCCGCTTGGGATTCAACAAATTACTGATTCCGTCAATCGTCTCCTGCGGTCTACCGCAAAATAAATCCACAGAAGCTCTTATTCCTAACACATCACTGCAAATCTCTGTATTGGTACAATTCTCCAGAATGTGATTACAAAGTTTCTGTAATTTACAGAGGATTTCTTCCTGTCTCTCTTTTCCTTCTGCTAACATGTAATGATTTATCCAGAGAACGCAGATTTGCAACAAAAATAAATAGCAGGAGTAATATTTTTTGACTAACGCTTCACTTTTAGCAAAGGCATCCTCAAAAGTCATCTGCGCAAAATTCTCCCCCAGTTCTCCATAAATCTTCTGTATCTGCTCTTTTGAAAGCTGCGGCTCATAGCCTAACAATTCATCCACTGTGACATCAAAATAAGTTGCTATTTCCGGCAAAAGCATAATATCCGGCATACTTTGACCGTTTTCCCACTTAGACACAGAAGCCTTAGTAACTCCTAAGAAAGACGCTAATTCATCCTGTGTAATTCCTTTCTGTTTGCGCAACTTCACGATATGTTCTGAAATTCTTAAAGAATTCATTGTTTCTTTCCCCTGTATGCTTTACTTCTCACTTATTTTTATCAAGACAACCTTATTGTTTCTTGTATATAGAATACATGTTACAATTACAAGAATTATCACAGTCAAAAGGCAAATCCATTCTGACCATTCTTCTCCCACAAACACCATTCCCATAAGCGGAAGAATACTGCTAAGCATCCCTATCAACATTGTCACTAGCATAGAGGCACTCTGTTTCACAACCCTCACCTCGTTTTCCCACTTTAAGACAGGAAATGCAAGGTTGACCGTAATTCCTGCCACACAGGAAAACAGCATATAGCATACAGGAATGACAACCAGCCATACCAGTTTAAGCCCGGTCGGTTTTACTGCCAATCCCATCAGAATTACTGCTACAAAATAAAACGGTGCTCCAACGCTTAAGTTAGCAAGAATTTTACTGTCATAAAACTCTTTCGCCGTAACAGGAAGCGTCTGTATCTGCCAGAAAGTATTTCCCTCCATGGAAATCGAGCAGGCTGTAATGGAGGTCATACAAAGCAGACAAGAAAGTGCATAAGGAATACATCTTAAAACTACCGCCTCAATATCAGGGAACTCCAACGACGCCACCATCTGATCTAATCCCACGAAAAAGACCCCTGCTGCCACAATCACTGTCATTACATAGCCCACCACCGTATTTGTGACATATACACTAGAGGAAAAGTATCGTTTCAGTTCCTTACGCCATAATGCAGTGACATGGCTGCTTTGCTGTAATTTTGTCATTTTATAATTATTTTTTGCCGAAACTGCATGTATTGCTGCACAGATTGTCTGAAAATACTTCTGTAAAATTACAACAAAAGCCGCAAATACCACTGTCGGCACGGTAATTAATAAAGCAAAAGCTTTAAAATTACCGGAAAGTGCATCGCTAAACCAGATAGAAGGAGGATAAATTTTACCTATCTGGGCAGACAAAACTTCTGCAATATTCTTAAACATCTCTTCCGTAAATTGTGATTCCTTATCTGACAAGAACAGGCTTCCTGCCAAAACACCGACCACAATCACCAACATAAATATCGTTTCTACAAGACTCCTGTGCTTTGACCTTGAACCAGCAGCCGTAATCAATGCTCCTAAAATGGATGAAATCGTCAGCGGAAGAAATGGTAAAAATAAACTTCCAATAAGGAAAATCAGATAAAAGCCTGCCGACGGTCTGACAAAATACCCATAAACACAAATTCCCGGCACCACAATCAAAAGTTCCACCAACAAATTTGTCAAATACATACATGTAAATCTGCTGATGATAATGGCAGCACGGGAAACAGGAAGCGATACCAGCATCTCATAGCCTTTCATGGAAAAAAGCGTATTTCCCGCCCTAAAAAAGCTGAAAATCAAAATCAGAAGACTTGCCACCGCATACAGATACATTGGCACGATATCTGCCACGCCCATTGTAACCAGACCATAAGAAAAAGCTCCCACATATCCAACCAACATGACGATAAGCATCACCCAAACTACCGCAAGACCGATAAAAAGTCCCTTCTTTGCC
>JAQXGQ010000180.1 GCA_029006795.1 Clostridiales bacterium
ATTCTTTTAGCAATTCTTTCACGTTCTCTGCTCATACGGACTCCTTTGCGACAAAGTTTTTTCTTTATTTTACTCTATCTGCTTCAAATCCGCAGTAAATAAGCACATTTATTGCGAAAAAATTTTACCTTTCAACACTGACCCTTTCTCCATTATCTAATGTTCCCTAAAGCAATAAAACTGCCAACAGGCAGATACCTGTTGGCAGAAAAGTTCTTATTCATTTTTTATTCCATTCATCCACCATTCGTACACTGAACTGTCCCACGGGAAACAGGATTTATCGTCAATATAAACGTCCGCATAGATTTTTCTGGAGTTACTGCCGTATTTTTTTACTATCTCTTCCACATTGTCATTGACAGCATCAAATTCAAGTCCAAAATTCTCACACCAGTTTACGGCTTCTGCTAGATATCTTCCACAACGACAAGTCCAGAGAATTATCTTTTTATCCTGAGCCTTCATCTGCTTTAGCAGAAAAATCAACGGAAGATTTGGAAAACCGATATTAGGATAACTATCAATACAAAGTGTCCCGTCAAAATCAACGGCGATAATCTGATAACTTTTCTCGCTTGATGGCATAAAAAACACCTCTTTTATTCTAAATAATCGTGAGAATAATATGGCACAGTGATATACTGACCGGAATGTATTTCATCACCAGCGGAAATGTGGTTGATAGTGCAAACCTCTTCAATGTAATCGGAGATACTCTCATATTCAGGCGTGCAGTAGGTGTGAGCAATATCCCAGAGCGTATCTCCGGTCTGAAGCTGTATACTGGTATAGTACTTATAAGGAGTATCTGCAGATGCTGCCACAGTGCGGACACTGCCAAAGATGACAGAACAAATTATGATAAAAAAAATAGATAATCCAATAATAAATAAAATAAATCTCTCATTCCTTACTGCTTCTCTTCTGCTTCTCATAGAAAAACCTCCTCATATAATCAGAACATCTGTTGCGAACAACTGTTTGCTTATTTGTATCATAATACCAGAACGTTCGTTTGTCAAGCATATTTCGAACAAATTTTCGGAATATATGTTTGCGCTTTTCCAAATTTTATGTTACAATTATAAAAAATAAATGCAAGGAATGTTTTGTATATTCATTTCCTACTATAAAAAACAGGAGGATTTTTATGGCATACGGAAAAATCAGTAATAAGCAGCGGGAAATTTTAGAATACATCAAGCAGGAAATATTAAACAAAGGTTATCCCCCCGCAGTACGTGAGATTTGTGAAGCAGTAGATTTAAAATCTACATCATCCGTACACTCTCATCTTGAGACTCTTGAGAAGAACGGCTATATTAGAAGAGACCCTACCAAACCAAGAGCTATTGAGATTATAGATGATAATTTTAATCTTACCAGACGTGAAGTGGTGAATGTTCCCTTGATTGGTAAGGTAGCCGCGGGACAACCTCTTTTAGCAGTAGAGAATATCGAAAATTATTTCCCGATTCCTACAGAGTTTATGCCAAATGCGGAGTCATTTATGCTCACTGTAAAAGGAGAAAGCATGATTAATATTGGCATTCTAGATGGGGATCAGATTTTAGTCCAAAGACAGTCTGACGCGAAAAACGGTGATGTTGTAGTTGCCCTTGTAGATGATTCCGCTACAGTAAAGACTTTTTACAAAGAGGATGGCTATTATCGTCTTCAACCAGAAAATGACAACATGGATCCGATTATCGTCAGTGAATGTTCTATCATCGGAAAAGTTTTCGGGGTAATGCGTTTTTGGCGTTAACAATCATCATAGTTTCCCATTATATTACAGAAAAAAGGATGGCATCGTTCAAATGTCATCCTTTTTTCTGTATTTACGAACCTAACTCTTTACAGTTCATTTATATCTATCTCTTTTCCGTCTCTCCAGATACGCTCTAAATCATAAAATAAACGGTCCTCTTTGGAAAAAATATGGATAATGATGTCGCCGTAATCCATCAGTATCCAGGTAGAATTCTGATTTCCCTCTACCTGTTTTACCGTTAAGCCTGCTTTGTATAAAGCCTCGTCTGCGGCATCACGCATTGCCTGTATCTGATTCTGATTCGTTCCGTTTGCAATAATGAAAAAATCGGCAATCGGGGAAATTTCCCGGATATCAATTACTTTTACATCCTCTGCCTTTCGGTCTTCTAATGCTGCAACGGCTATTTTGCAAAATTCTGCTGCTTCCATATATACTCTCCTTTTCATTGCTGTATTATCTTTTTTAACCCATCCTGCATCTGCCCTGAAGTTAGTTATAGTCAGTTTTCGGAATGAATAGAATACTGTTTATAAAAATTATAGGTCATTTTTGTTGTGGCATCGATACTTCCTCCGCGGCTGGATAAATAGATAAGCGTATCACGCAGTATTTCCGCCATACAGGCATTTAAATCATGGAATGCTAATTGACGTACCTGTTCTAAATTCGGTGCCTTATCCCGTCCCGGTTCAATATAATCTGCAATATATATAATTTTGTCTAAAAGGCTCATATTCGGTTCTCCGGTGGTATGAACTTTGATGGAATGAAGAATTTCCGGGTCGGAAACTTCATAAATCTGTTCTGCCAGATAAGCTCCTAACTTTGCATGAAGCAGGTAAGGACTATGATACTCCACCTGACTGATAAGAATATGGTTTTTCTCACAAAGCGCTATTTTTTCATCATTTGGAATACATTTTGCACAATCGTGAAGTAATCCGGCAAGCATCGCTTTTTCTACCGAATATCCATGAGCCATCGCCAGACAGCCTGCGGTGTACATCACGCCCTTCGTGTGTTCATAGCGACCTTTATCCAATTCTTTTTTTAGTTTTTTCCGTATCACATGAAGTTCCATGAAGCTATTTGTGCCTCCCTTATTATTTTTCAGATTATGATATTGTCACCCATTCATAGCGTTACATCAGTTGGCTTAAGACTGATATAAATGGTTGCGTTTAATGTATTCTGCCACCCTCGGTGGAAGCATGATCGTTTTATCTTCCTCCCCCCGTGACAGTTCATCCCGCAGACTGCTCGAAGAAATATCTGTCTTTCCGCCGGAAATAGGATAAATCCGGGCCGGAAATAATTTTTTTATCTGTGCAATCTTCCGGTTAATTTCCGATAGATTCATATCATCCCGAACTGCAGCTAAAATAACCGCTTTCTGACAGATAATTTCGGGGTGATACCAGCGCTCAAAATAATCAAGAGAATCTGCACCCATGATAAAAAACAGTTTTTTGTCAGGATATAAATCTTTTAATTTGGTCAGTGTCAGATAAGTATAACTTGTTTCTTTTGCTTTTATCTCAATGTCACAGAGTCGAAAGCCGGGGATGCCTTCTATGGCAAGGGAAACCATCTCTGCCCGGATTTCTGCCGGTGTCATCCGGTTCTCATCTTTGTTTGGAGAATGCCCCGCCGGAATAAACCAGACTTCGTTTAAGTTAAATTCTTCGTAAGCACTTTGGGCAATATTGATATGTCCACAATGTATCGGATCAAAAGAACCACCGAAAATTCCTATTTTTTCTTCCATCAAATTCTCCCCAATATTCCTGTTAAAAAAAATGCCTGATTTTTTTGTTTATCAGTTTGGAAGATTATATTTTGTGTTCTTTTTTGCCTGACGGAACAGAACAATCTTTTTACCGATAACCTTTACCACATCCGAATGGGTGCGTTCTGCAATTACGTTTGCAATTTCTTTTGGATCATCAATACAATTTTTTAACACGGAAATCTTAATCAATTCTCTCTTTTCTAATGCTTCATCTAATGCAGTGATAATCTCCGGTGTCAGACTAGATTTTCCAATCTGGAAAATTGGATCTAGGGTACTTGCCTGACCGCCGAGATAAGCACGCTGTTTACTCGTTAATGCCATAATATTATCCTTTCCCATTCTTACTTATAGTAATCAAATTCATTTCCGTACATTCGGACAGTATCTCCATCCTGAATTCCCATTTTTTCTAATTCTTTTAAAATTCCCTGCTCTTTTAAGAACTTTTGGAAGAATAAAAAGCCCTTTTCAGAGTCAATATTCGTATAACCAAGCATTTTGTCAATTTTAGGACCTTCCACCACAAAGGCAGCATCATCTGCTCTGGTAATGGTATACGGTTCGTCTTTAAAGAAACGTAGCGCTGGATCAAATTCCTGCTCATAAACTACCGGCTCCTGGCTGCAGTTGTCTAGCAATTCCTGTACATGGTATAAAAGTTCTTTTAATCCCTTTCCGCTGACTGCAGAAATTGGAAATACCTTAATACCGTCTTTTTCGAATGCTTCTTTTAAACTGCGAATAACCTCGTTTTCATCTCCGTAAACAGCATCCATTTTGTTTGCAGCAATCACCTGTGGCTTTTTCAAAAGTGCAGGATCATATGCTTCTAATTCCTTGTTGATGGCACGGATGTCTGCAATGGGATCACGTCCTTCCGTACCGGCAGCATCTACCATGTGTATCATCACTTTGGTACGCTCAATATGGCGTAAAAATTCCAATCCAAGTCCCACACCTTCGGATGCTCCCTCAATCAGTCCCGGAATGTCTGCAATCACAAATCCTTTTGCACCGTCTAAATCAACGACTCCAAGATTAGGTTGTAACGTAGTAAAGTGATAATTGGC
>JAQXGQ010000181.1 GCA_029006795.1 Clostridiales bacterium
GCTGGTTTTAGTGCGGAATTGACGGTGGATTTCATTAATGGAGGATATGAAATAAAGGAAAATTAGGAAAAAAGCCGATATTGTGTAGACTAAAATTTATGAGGTATCGTTTTCTATTTATGAATAAATAATGGTCAAAAATCATCGACATCCTTTGCTCTGCACGATATAATGTATATAATCTAATAAGAAAATAGTGTTATTGTTACTGCTTTGATAAGAGCGAATGGTAGCCATAGATATGAATTCATAGGAACGGAATGGCTGAACCCTCTGGGTGACAGTGTCATCATTTTGTCAGCGAGAGCCGTTTTACTTGAATGATTTTCTGTTTTCTTATTTTGACACGAATTAACAGGAAAGTTAGAAAAATCAAGACTTTCCTTGACTTAGATTTACAGATAATGATATGTGTTTTCTGCAAGGACTTGAACTCCTAAGGGGCAGTTAGGGGTTCGATTCCCTTCGGGAACGTTTATTTTAAGAAACGTTGCAGATATTCTGTTTGCAGCGTTTTTTCTTTCATAGAAAAAAGAAAGTTTTAATAAAATTAGTTTCCCAATCGTAAATAATATGATAAAATAGTACTACAAAAAATCTGTAAAAAATAGTAAAAAGATATCATTAAGGAAAACACAGGAGGTAATAAAATGAGTCAGGAATACTCATCCACTAACTTACCGGAACCACAGGAAAAAAATTTGATGCCCCTTGTTTCAATACTGGGAATCGTAATATTATTTATCGCAGATTTATATGTGATAATTAATAATTCCGATAATTTTATTGTATTAGCAGCAATTACGATTTTGATGCTGATATGGATTTTTCTTTTGGTCAATAGTATTTTAAAACAAAGCAGAATGCAGAAAAGAAAAGAAGCAGAGAAAATAGAAGAACTGTTTCGCGGACAGAAGGCAAATTATCTACAGCAGAAGAAAGCTGCAGAGCAGATTGCAGGTGTGAGAGATGTTTTAAAAGAAAGTTCATCCACCGAAGATGTCATAACAGCGCAGAAAGCTCTTGCAAAAGTAACCATTAGCAGAAGCAGGGAGAACGCAGAAGCACTGATGAATTCCAATGACAAAATGATGGAGAAAATGAAGGAATTAGTACAGAGTGTAGAGAGCGGCAATGGTGAAGTGCTAAGCCAGCAGAAAGCAATTATTGACGATTACATAAAAGAAATAATGGAAAAAGAGCAGGAAATCTTATCTGGTCTACAGGAGATGGAAGCATCAATCAGAAGTGAATTTTCTCAGACAGTAGATAAGATGAATGAGCTTGCAAATGAAGCAGTTACTTCAGCAGTCGAAAAGGCAGTAGCAGAAATAAAACAGTCAATCACTGTGCCGGTGACAGAAACCTCATTTTCTGAAGAAATGCCGACTATGGAGGAAAAAGCTCCGTTAGAAGAAATGCCGATTATAGAAGAAGAAGTTCCATTAGAGGAAATGCCGATTATAGAAGAAGAAGTTCCATTAGAGGAAATGCCGATTATGGAAGAAGAAGTTCCATTAGAGGAAATGCCAATCATGGAGGAGAATCCGATTGAAGAAGAAGTAACAATGATGGAGCAGGATAGTTCCATATTAGAAGAGTTTCCAATCATGGAAGAGAGTTCTGTACCAGAGGAGATGTCGGCAGCAGAAGAGGAGGCGAGATTAGATAGCATTTTAGCGGATGTTCAGGGATTGGGAAGTGAAATAAATATTCCGAATTTGTTACCAGAGGAGGAAGAAGAGCCCAGTATCGAAGAGGATTCTCTAAGCATTGACAGTATCTTATCAAATATTCCGAGTTTAGGCGAAGAAGATATGGAAACAGAAAGCGGTTCAATCGCTTTAGATGATTTGCCAAGTTTAGACAGTATCTTATCAGACATACCTAGTTTAGGTGACGAAGATGCTATAGCAGAAAATGAGGTAACGGATTCTGAAGGGCCAGCTTTAGATGAATCAGGCATAGAGACGTTAGCACTTGAAGATAATATCGCAGATACTTTGGGTGCAGAAGAAGAACATATAGATGAACTCCCGAGTTTAGACAGTATCCTTGCTGATATGCCGGGCTTAGGAGAAGAATTGTCCATAGAGGATTTGCCAGTGTTAGATGATATACCAATCGTGGAAGACGGTGAAGCTCCGACAAATCAAGCTGTTCCTAACATTGAGGCAATAACGAGCGAACCGTTGGTAGAGGAAGAAGAATCTGTGATAGAACCGGAACCAGTGGTAGAAGAAGAAGCTGTGATAGAACCGGAACCAGTGGCAGAAGAAGCGGCAGCAGAACCGGAAAAAGAACCGGCAGTTTCGAATAAAATAATGACACCGGATGAGATCGCTGCTTTAATAGCAAATTTATAAGTAAAATAAGAAACGGAGAATGTTATATCTGTACATTCTCCGTTTTTTTAGAGTATTAGTAGAAAAAAATAATTACATATTAGCTGTAATTTTAATAATTTCTTTTATAATTTCAATAGCGGTATTCATTGCCTCTATGCTGACATGTTCATATGGGCCATGAAAACCATAACCTCCGGTGCCAAGATTTGGACAGGGAAGTCCCATAAAACTTAATCTGGCGCCGTCTGTACCACCACGGACAGGGCGGGAAAGAGGAGTTAATCCAACTGTTTCAATAGCCTTTTTCGCAATATCCACAACGTATTGATTTTTTTCAATAATTTCCAACATATTAGAGTAGGAATGGTGGATAGTTAAAGTAACTGTACCTTCTCCGTATTTCCGGTTCACTTCCTTTTCTAAGGAACGAAGTTTTTCTAAACGCATCTCAAAATTTGCCTTATCATGGTCACGTACAATATAAGATAAAGTAGCAGCGGACACATCACCCTGCATATCCGTTAAGTGAAAGAAACCTTCACGATTTTCCGTATGGGCAGGGGTTTCTTCCGGTGGAAGTAATGACTGGATTTCACAGGCGATGAAAGCAGCATTTACCATAATGTTTTTTGCTTCTCCGGGATGAACATTTACACCCTTAATGGAAAAGACAGCACTTGCCGCATTGAAATTTTCGTAAGCAACTTCACCTTCATAATCGCCATCTAGGGTATAGGCAAAATCAGCACGGAAGTAATCTAAATCAAATAAATCAGCACCTGCTCCAACCTCTTCATCAGGGGTAAATCCAATCCAGATATCACCATGAGGTACAGCGGATTTTATAATTTCTTCAACGGCAGTCATAATTTCAGCAATACCTGCTTTGTCATCAGCTCCAAGTAAAGTGGTTCCGTCAGTAGTGATTAACGTTCTTCCCTTTAAAGTTTTTAAATGAGGGAAATCCTTTACCGTGAGATAAGTATTGCTTCCTTTAAGTAAGATATCTTCACCGTTATAGTCAGAAATAATCTGTGGTTTTACATCTTTTCCTGAAAAATCAGGCGCAGTATCCATATGGGAAATAAATCCAACTGCCCGTTTTTCTTCAAATCCGGGTGTAGCTGGGAGAAGACCATAGACATAGCAGTGTTCTGTCAAAGTAACCTTTTCTAAACCAAAGTCATTTAATTCCTGTTCTAATACCTTTGCTAATGCAAATTGCCGTTCACTAGAAGGAATAATGTCTTTGTCTTCCTCCGAGGTTGTCCAATAAGAAACATATCTTAAAAAACGTTCATCAACGCGCATAAATAGCCTCCTGAAAATCTGATATTGTCATTACCTGCTGTGTGAAAAAGGAATTTCCCGAATAAAAAATGCAATCATAGAGGTAACCATTTGTAAGATATCTATAAAATAGCACAAAAAAAATAAAATTTAAAGATTTTCTTAAAAAAATGTTGCTTTTCTAAAAAAAGTATTATATAATATCATTTGTTCACAAGTGATATGCGCCACTAGCTCAGCTGGCAGAGCACCTGACTCTTAATCAGGGTGTCCAGGGTTCGAACCCCTGGTGGCGCACTTTGAAAGTACCGATTTTGCAGCGCAGACTGTGGGGTTGGTGCTTTTTTTTGTTCGAAAACCTCCTTATCTTGATGCAATCAGTTTGCAGATTGGATTACCCTTTGAGGAAAATTTCTCTTCATATTCTGTCATTATATTTCCCTGATTTAACAATTCATCATGGTGTAAATCTCTGGTGGAAGCATCTAAATGCCAACCGGCTTCCGGAATTTCTTCCAGAGAAAAAGTAAACAGATCCTGATTGTCCGTTTTAAATTCTAAATGTCCTTCTTTGGCTAAAATCTGGTCGTAACGATTGAAAAACTGTCTGGAAGTTAAACGGCGTTTGGAATGGCGATCTTTTGGCCAGGGATCTGAGAAATTTAAATAAATACGGTCAACTTCTCCTTTATCAAAAACATCCGCAATTTCAGTAGCATCCATACAGACAAAGCGCAGGTTAGGAAGAGGAGAAAGTTCCATTTTCTGTAAAGCACGGAGAAGAACACTAGAATAGCGCTCGATGCCGACATAATTAATGTCCGGGTGAGCAGTTGCCATATCCATTAAAAAGCGTCCTTTTCCCATACCGATTTCAATGTGAAGGGGCTGGGAAAGAGGAAATACAGACTGCCAGTTTCCTTTTAATTCTGTTGGTGTCTGGATGCAGTATTCACTGCTTGAAATTGCATCATCTGCACCGGGAATATTTCGTAATCTCATTGTAATGATACCTTTCTAAA
Organism: Clostridiales bacterium; assembly: GCA_029006795.1. Classification (GTDB taxonomy): domain Bacteria; phylum Bacillota; class Clostridia; order Lachnospirales; family Lachnospiraceae; genus Roseburia. The sequence continues at coordinate 4,661 of JAQXGQ010000181.1, forward strand.
ATAAATTTCCATTGAATTATACAATAAATATGTAGAAAAAAGTAGAGCTTTTTAAGAAAGTATTAATGAAATAAGTGGGAAAAAAGGTTGCGTGTATTTTTTTTAACATTTATACTGATAATAGTCTTATGTATAAAAGTAAAAAGAGAAAGTAGAAAGTCTTTAAGACGGCAGAATGAGAAAAACTATGTGGAAGAAAATAAAATGGAAAAATGCAGTTGCAAAGGCATGTTGTCTGGTACTGAGTGTATTATTTATCATACAGGGAAGCGGAGTTTCAGTTTTGGCATCGGATTACTGGCCAGAAGGAACAGAAGTGGTTTCTCCGAATGCGATTGTGATGGAATTGTCTACGGGAACGATTCTCTATGAGAAAAACAGTTTAGAACAGCACTATCCAGCCAGTATCACTAAAATATTGACAACATTGATTGCACTGGAAAATTCGGATTTAAATGAGATCGTTACTTTTTCGGATGAATCAATTGATAACACCATAGGCTCCGGAATTGCCAGAGATTACGGAGAGCAGATGACGATGGAGCAATGTCTCTATGCGATCATGCTAGAGTCGGCAAACGAATGCGCTTATGCCGTAGCAGAGCATGTGGGCGGCACAGTGGAAAAGTTTGTGGATATGATGAACAAGAAGGCGGCAGAGTTAGGATGTGAGAATACCCATTTTGCTAATCCACACGGACTCCATGATGAGAATCATTATACCTGTGCTTATGATATGGCGCTAATTTCTAAGGCTGCATATGAAAACGAGACATTTCGTATCATTACAGGAACTGCCCGTTATACAATACCACCTACCAATAAGCATGAGGAGCCGACGCCTCTGCAAAATCATAATGAGATATTGTATCCCCGTAGAGAGACTGCTTATGTCAGGGAGTATTGTACCGGAGGAAAGACAGGGTATACAGATACAGCAAACAGCACCTTAGTTACATTTGCGGAAAAAGACGGATTAACATTAGTCTGTGTGATTATGAATACGCAGTCTCCTAATCAGTGGATAGATACGATTAATCTGTTTGATTACTGCTTTGATAATTTCCAGGTATTTAATATTGCAGAAAATGAAACTTCCTATACGTCTTCAGAAACGAAAAATGCAGGTTCTTTGAATAATAATGAACCTTTTGTAGACATTGATAAAAAAGCATGTATTGTTCTTCCAAAGACAGCAAAGTTTAAAGATGCAGCTTCTGAGATTACCTATGAAAATGAAAGCGAACAGGTAGTGGGAACCATTTCTTATACTTATGCAGGAAGAACTGTGGGAAAAGCGGATATTGTTACCACGGGAGTAGAAATACAGGGATATGTATTTGATAATCAGGAAAAGGAAGAACAAACTGAGCAGACATTAGAAAAGACATCCACACTTCAGATAAAGCCCACTACTGTGGTGGCGATTGTGGCGGGAGTTTTGATCCTTGTTATCATAGGCCTTTTTGTTAAAAGGTTTGCTGATAACTTTTATATTATAAAACATAATCTTGAGGTGCGTCGAGATAGAAGAACACAGTTTAAAACGATAAAAAAGAGAAAGATGAGACGTAGAAGACATAGATAATAGACTAAGATATAAGAAAAGACAATCTGTTATTTGATAGATTGTCTTTTAAATTTATATAGACATTAAAAAATCATGTCCAAATTATCTGATAATTAAACTATTTAACAGAATTTCAAGCTGAGAGCGGTTTTTTGTGTAAAAGATTAACCCGTTAGAAGTCTGCTGGATAGTTAAAAATTTTCCCTCAAATAGGGGAGAGGTTTCTAATATATGAATCAGATAAGAGCAGAGGGAGGCATCCGCTTTTAAGAATAAAGTCTGGTATTCTTCTAAAGAAACAACGGAGGCATCTGCCTTGTGAAACAGAGAGGTCAGCTCTTTTTCGTGAGTGAACTGATCTATCGTCTTATTGGGGATGAAATATCCGAAATCATCTTTGGGCATGTTTAAGGATTTGACTGCGCGCTGTACCTGTTTCGTAAGGGCATCGGAAGCCGGATAGAGGGATTCAAAATAGGACATAAAATCTGATGCAGAGCGGAAATGCTCGTTTTTTCCTTTTTCTAAAATTTCAGTCATCAGAATACGACGGATAATGCCCTCACAGGTTTCACGGGAAGGGTTTTTCCGCAAAGAAGTTTTCGTGTAATCCATAAAAATACTCCCTTCGGATAAAGACTTTTGTTTTTTTATATTTTAGGACAAAAGTGGGAAGAAATCAACAACAGCGTTGACAATTTGTGACAAATGTATTATATTTTAGATATAAATTAGTACCACAAACAATGTTTACAAGCGGAGAAAATATACTTACAAAAATGAAGGGGAATGTGGACACAGAATGATAGAGAAGATGCTTCGCATTCCGTATCAAGTACTCTAAGATGTACTTGAAGGTGAGGAGAGGGTTATGTCAGATTCGTATGTAATTAATGAAAAAAGGGAATTGATTTTAGACAAGGTGAAGGAGTTTATTTACCAAAATGGAGGTGTGGTAAAAAAGAGCCAGTTAAATGAGCTTGGAATTGATTACCGCCGGATTCTTGATTTTGTGGAGAAAGGGGATTTAATCCGCATTAAGAGTGGTTATTATGCGGTTCGAATCAGTGATTTTTCGGAGGAAGAACTGATTGCAAAGTTATTTCCGGATGCAGTGCTCAGTTTAGAAAGTGCCTTGTTTGTATATGGCTATATCACAAGAAAGCCTTATGGATGGAAATTAGCCATTGATAAAAATACTTCAAAATCCAGGTTTAAGCTGGATTTCCCTAAAGTTATTCCGTTTTATGCAGAGCCGGAAACATTGACCTTTGGTGTGAGAAAGGTTCCGTTCGGCGGCATGGAGATGAACATTTTTGATAAGGAACGGTTGGTTTGTGAATGCCTGAAATATGAGGATAAAATGGAGCGTGAACTTTTTAAAGAGGGTTTGCTTTCTTATATTCAGGATCAAAAAAAAGATGTGGCGAAACTGATGAAGTATGCCAAAGAAAGAAAAGTCGTAAAGAAAGTACAGTCGATGATAGGAGTATGGCTTTAAATGGAACATGCAATCATTACAAAGGCACAGTTGAAGGCAAAAAGTGAGGAATTAAAAGTACCATTTTCAAATCTGTTGGCAGGTTATTTGTTGGAAGAATTGATGTATCTGATCTCAGAGTCGGAATATCGTGACCGCCTCTGGTTGAAAAATGACAGTATTTTTGGGGTAGAACAGTATCAGAAAAGAGAAAACAAGCTGACTTTAGATTTTGCCTATGTGACCAGTGAAAAGGTGATTGAAAAAGGAAAGTATTGTCCTGGGCAGAAGATTTCCTTAAAATTAGCCTACATCATGCTATTGCAGTTTTTGCAAAAAGAGAAAACACCTAAGATAAAGTGGAAAGGGAAAGCTCAGTTTCAGGAAAAGATGGCAGAGTTTGAGATTACCGGAGAATTTGAAGAAATGACTGTTCCTTTCCGTATTATAATAACGGAGATACCGGAAGAAAAAAATTGTATACCGGAGCAAAAACAGTTAGAGCCTTTTATGGCAGAGACGGAAGAAATTTCCTATTTAGAATATCCGGGCGAACTCTTTTTAGCGGAACAGCTCATGGTGGTGCTAAAGCAGATGGAGCTGATACCGGATATGGGAAGTTATTTTAAGATTTATGATATTTTATCTGAAATACCGATGGATGGACGTCATGTAAAAGCGTCATTGACTGCTCTTTGTGAAAAAGAACATATTGCTTTGGAAGAAGAGCGCATGGAAGAACTGGTTTCCTATCGGAATTATAGTTACATGAGAAAAAGGTGGGAAAAATACCTGCGGCATTGTGGAAAAAAGGAACCGGAGTGGCAGGATGTTGTGGATAAACTGGATCATTTTTTAAGTCCTATCTGGCAGGCAGTCTGCAAAGATGAAGTGTTTTTCGGAGACTGGATGCCGGATTTAGGAAGATTTTTAGATTAGTTCAAAAAATCAGTCATTTTGAGGGCTTGATAATAATCCTGTCTGGTGTCTAAGTTAAAGAACTGGACATCAACGGGAGTGGAAACATACTGTAAAAGTGCTTTTTCTGTTAAATATCTGGTTTCGCACTGTTCTCTTAAACCATCAAAGGTGAGACGGTGTAGCAACAGACGTTTTCCAATAGAAGTGATACAGTTTTTGGAATATGCAGCAGTGGCACTTTCTAAATAACCTGCTTTTCCCCGAAGCGTGCAGATATCAGCTTCTTCTAAAGAATCTAACAAGGCAATTCCGGTCTCGGGTTCCATAAAAGGGGTATCAACGGACATAAAAAAAGCTGCATTTTCATCTATCATGGACAGACCAGAAAAAATTCCCGACATAGGTCCCGCATTAGGATAAATATCGGCAATTTCTGTTACTGGAAGGTTTAAATGGGCATAATCTCCTTTTCTCTTTACGGAGAGATATATTTTTGAAAAGTAGGGTTTAAATTTCTGCACCAGATATTCGAGCAGGCAGCAGTCTCCAAAGGGGAGCAGTGCTTTGTCGGTGCCCATGCGGATACTGTTTCCACCACAGAGAATCACCAATGCGTAACTCATAAAAACCTCCTTTTATCAATCAAAATACTTTTCTGATTATAACATTTAGATGACGAGATTCCTAGTTTTTTGTCATTTTTCCACAAAAACTTCACTAGTAACAGTCAGTCTTAAGTGTTAGAATGAAAGCAGAGAGGATGATTATGCCATATTTAAAGGAAACATTAACTGTATACAAAGATACGGATGTATATCCGTTTCATATGCCGGGACATAAAAGACAGGTCTTTGATTTTCCCAATCCCTACGAAATAGACATTACAGAAATTGATGGATTTGATAATCTCCATCATGCCACAGGCATTTTAGCGGAGGCACAGAAGAGAGCGGCAGAACTCTATAATTCGAAGGAATGCTTTTATTTGATAAATGGCAGTACCTGTGGTTTGCTGGCGGCAATTTCGGCTGCCACGAAAAAGGGAGAGAAGGTTTTGGTGGCGAGAAACAGCCATAAAGCAGTGTACCATGCGCTTTTTTTAAGGGAATTGTCTGCTGAATATCTTTATCCGGCAATCACGGCTTCCGATATTCAGGGACAGATTACACCGACACAGGTGGAGGAGGCTCTTTTTTATCATCCTGATATCGCTGCGGTAATAATAACTTCTCCTACTTATGAGGGAATTGTATCTGATGTAGCTGGAATCGCTAAGATAGCTCACAGGCATGGCATACCGCTGATTGTGGATGAAGCGCATGGAGCTCACTTTGGATTTGTAGCAGAATTTCCTGAAAATGCGGTGAGGCAGGGAGCAGATGCTGTGATTATGAGTCTGCATAAGACGCTGCCTTCGTTTACCCAGACAGCATTGCTTCATCTATGTACGGATAGAATATCTGCAGAACAGGTAAAAAAATATCTTGGTATTTACGAGACAAGTTCGCCCTCCTATTTTCTGATGGCAGGGATGGATTCCTGTGTTCGCCTGATAAATGAACAGGGACAGCGTTTATTTGCAGATTACAGAAGAAAACTGAATGCTTTTTATGAGAGTGTCAGGGATTTAAAGTATCTTCATGTGATGAGCAGGAACGATTTGACAGGAGAAGAAGCCTTTGACTGGGATGATTCAAAAATCGTGATTTTTGCCGGAACTTCCGGCATGACAGGGGAGCAGCTGCATCAGAGGCTGTTAGGAGAATATCATTTGCAGATGGAGATGGTTTCCGGTGATTATGTACTCGCAATGACGAGCATAATGGATACGGAGGAAGGATTTGTGAGGTTGTCGGATTCACTCCATGAGATAGATGGTAAATGTGCATCGCTTTCGGGAAAAAGAGAATGCAAAAATGGCAGTGATGGTGGATTCGTCGAAAAAATTTATCAAAGAAATCCAAGAGAAATGGAGATATATCAGGCATGGAACCTGCCAAAATGTGAAGTGCCGTTAGAAGAGGCAGTGGGAAGTATGTGTGCGGATTATATTTATCTTTATCCCCCGGGGATTCCAATCATTGTGCCGGGAGAAATTATCACACCGGATTTTCCAGAAAAAATAAAGGAATGCCAGGGCAGGGAGCTTACGTTAGAAGGCAATGCAAATTTATCTTCCGGCAGGATAAACGTTGTATATTTTTAAATACTATATTATACTGATAAATAGACCGTTTAAACAGCAAAGAGAGAGAAAATGGGAAAGATTTATTGCATTATGGGAAAGAGTTCTTCCGGCAAGGACACTTTATACCGTTTACTGTTAGAGAATAAGCAGCTTTCATTAAAAAATATCGTTCCTTATACTACAAGACCTATGCGGGCAGGGGAACAGAATGGTGTGGAATATTATTTCTGCGATGAAGCGAAAGTGGCAGAATTAGAACGTCAGGGAAAAATCATTGAGCTGCGGGCTTATGATACCGTACACGGCATCTGGAAATATTTTACCGTGGATGATGAGCAGGTGGATTTAGAGAAGCAGGATTATCTGATGATTGGAACGTTGGAATCTTACCTGAAAATCCGGGAATACTACGGAAAAGAGCGGGTTATACCGATATATATTGAAGTAGAGGATGGGGAGAGGCTTGCGAGGGCTTTAGAGCGGGAGCGGGCACAGATCTTACCGAAATATGAAGAACTCTGTCGGCGTTTTCTGGCAGATTCAGCAGATTTTTCCGAAGAAAAATTAAAGGAAGCGCAGATAGAGCGGCGTTTTGCCAATCGTTCCTTAGAAGAAACAGAAAAAGAAGTTATCCACTATATATTAGGGGATAATGTGGATAAATAGAGTATAAAGGGAAGAAAAATGTGGATAACTCAGATGAATTACCAGAAAGAGGGTGCAGGTCTTGGATATCAAAGTAAATAACATACCGGAAGTGACACAGGTGCCGGACACAGCACAGGTGGAAAAGGGAGATGGTACTTTTAAATTTACTCTGGCAAGTGCTATTACGGATGCGGAGCTGCAGGCAAAGGTAGATACGCTGCTTTTGGATATTACAGCGCAGGGTGAGAGGATTGCCAGACATATGGATATCCGGGATATGCGTAAGTACCGGGAGCTTATTCGGGAATTTATGAATGAGGTAGTATTTCGTTCCCACAAATTTTCCAGAGAAAATTTTTTGGACAGACGAGGACGTCACAGGGTGTACGGAATTATTAAGCTGATAGATGCAAATTTAGATGAACTGGCACAGGAGTTAGTGAAAGACGAGAAAGATCATATTACCATCTTAAATAAAATCGGGGAAATCAGGGGATTGCTTTTAGATATATTTACCTGATAGAAAGGACAGCAAAATGGCAGGATTTAAAGACATTATCGGGCATGAGCAGATTATCGAGCATTTGCAGAATGCCATTACTATGGATAAAGTATCACATGCGTATATCATCAACGGGCCTGAGAAATCCGGCAAAATGATATTAGCAGAGGCTTTTGCAACTACGCTTCAGTGTGAGGAAGGCGGGGCAGAGCCTTGCATGGAGTGTCATTCCTGCAAACAGGCGGTGGGCAGAAACCAGCCAGATATTCTTTATATGCGGCATGAAAAGCCCAATACCATATCAGTGGATGATATTCGGACACAGTTAAATAATGATATTGTGATTAAGCCATATAGCAGCAAATACAAGGTTTATATTGTGGACGAGGCAGAGAAAATGAATGTGCAGGCACAGAATGCCCTGTTAAAGACCATTGAGGAGCCTCCGGCATATGCTGTTATCATTTTGCTTACCACCAATGCGGATCGTTTTCTGCCTACCATCTTATCAAGATGCGTGACTTTAAATATCAAGGCTGTGCCGGATGAAAAGATAAAAAAATACCTGATGAGTCATTATCAGATACCGGATTATCAGGCAGAGGTCTGTGTGGCATTTGCCCAGGGAAATGTAGGGAAGGCCATTGCGTTAGCTTCCTCTGAAGATTTCAATGAGCTAAAGGCATCGGCAATCCAGTTAATAAAGCGTCTTGATGATATTGACTTATATGAGATGACCGAGGCGGTCAAACAGATTAGCGAATATAAGCTGGAAATTAATGATTATTTCGATTTAATGATGATATGGTATCGTGATGTACTGTATTATAAAGCAACGAAAGATGTAAATAAACTCATTTTTAAGGATGAGATTTATGATATAAAAAGACAGGCAGAGCAAAGTTCCTATAATGGAATAGAAACCATTTTAGAAGCATTGCAGAAAGCGCAGGTGCGGCTGTCTGCCAATGTAAATTTTGACTTGGTGATTGAGCTGCTGTTGTTGACGATAAAGGAGAACTGACATGATAAAAATAGTGGGAGTCCGTTTTAGGAATGCGGGCAAAATATATTATTTCGAACCTGGGAACCTAGATTTGCAGACGGGAACGCATATTATTGTAGAAACAGCCCGTGGTGTGGAGATGGGAACTGTAATGATAGCCCCGAGAGAAGTATTAGAGGAGGATGTGATACAACCATTAAAGCCCGTAATCCGTATTGCTACGGAATCCGATGAGCGCACAGCGGAGAAAAATATAGAAAAAGAAAAAGAGGCATTTAAAATCTGTCTGGAAAAAATTGCAAAGCACAAATTGGAAATGAAACTGGTGGAAGCTGAGTATACCTTTGATAATAATAAATTACTGTTTTATTTTACTGCTGACGGAAGAATTGATTTCCGTGAATTGGTAAAAGATTTGGCAGCCGTGTTCCGTACCAGAATCGAGCTGCGCCAAATTGGTGTCCGGGATGAGACAAAGATTATGGGTGGAATTGGTATCTGTGGAAGAGAGCTTTGCTGTCACAGCTATCTGTCCGAATTTGCTCCGGTTTCCATCAAGATGGCAAAAGAACAGAATCTTTCTTTAAATCCGACTAAGATATCAGGAGTCTGTGGAAGGTTGATGTGTTGTCTGAAAAATGAAGAAGAAACCTATGAATATTTAAACAGCCGTCTTCCGAATGTGGGAGATATTGTTACCACAGATGATGGATTTAAGGGAGAAGTATCTTCTGTCAATGTACTTCGCCAGTTAGTGAAGGTTTTAGTGGAAGTGGATGATGAAAAGGAACTTCGGGAGTATCAAGTAGATCAGCTGAAGTTTAAACCAAAGCGCAGAAAAGACCATGTGAAATTAACCCCGGAAGAGTTAAAAGAATTAGCGGCACTAGAGGATAAGGGAGGAAAATCCAGAATCGATGAGGGAAAATAATCTTGTGCTAGAGCATGAGCGTTTAGATGAATTGCATCGGAACGGTTATTATATCATTCAGGATCCTAAGCGTTTTTGCTTTGGTATGGATGCGGTGCTATTGTCCGGTTTTGCAAAAGCCAAAAAAGGGGAGCGGGCACTTGATTTAGGTACCGGAACAGGTATCATTCCTATTCTTATGGAAGCAAAAACTGAAGGAGAGGATTTTACTGCGTTAGAACTTCAGCCGGAAAGTGCGGATATGGCAAGGCGCAGTGTACGGTATAACCACCTTGAAGAAAAAATAAAGATTGTTACAGGGGATATCAAAGATGCTTCAAGCCTTTTTGGAGCATCTTCTTTTGATATTATTACTACCAACCCGCCTTATATGATAGGCGAGCATGGATTAAGTTCTGCTTCCAAGGCAAAAGCAATCGCAAGACATGAGATTTTGTGTACTTTAGAGGATATCTTAAGGGAGAGCGCAAAACTTCTTCGTCCCGGTGGCAGATTTTATATGGTGCATCGTCCCTTCCGGTTAGCGGAGATTATGAGTCAGATGGTAGCTTACAAGATAGAGCCGAAACGAATGCAGCTTGTGTATCCTTATGTGGATAAAGAGCCGAACATGGTGCTTATTGAGGGTCTTCGTGGTGGAAAATCAAGGCTTACGGTGGAAAAACCCTTGATTGTATATAAAGAACCGGGCGTTTACACGGATGAGATATATGATATCTATGGATATTAGAATAAAAAAGGATATCATAATGTGGTTTCTATGCGTTAGAAAAGGAGAAAAATATGTTTAACGATATTAAAATAGGTCCCGTGACCTTTCACATGTATGGACTGATGATTGCCATCGGGTTTATGGCAGCGCTTCTTATGAGCTTAAACCGAGGAAAGAAAAAGGGAATGAGTGAAGATATGATTTACGGCATTTTCTTTTGTGCCATTTTCGGAGGAATGGCAGGTTCACGGTTACTGTATTACATTGTGGAAATCCCAAGTATTTTAGAGAATCCTTCCATTTTATGGGATTTCAAAAACGGATATGTGGTTTATGGTGGAATTATCGGCGGTGTTTTGACCAGTATGATTTATTGTAAAATAAAGAAGCAGAGATTTTTAAGCTATTTTGATTTAGTGATGCCGGCGGTTTCCTTAGCACAGGGCTTCGGACGGCTGGGATGTTTTTTTGCCGGATGCTGTTACGGAAGGGAAACAGATGCCTGGTACGGAATTACCTTCCGCAATTCTGCATTTGCACCGAATAATGTGAAGTTAATTCCGACGCAGCTGATTTCCTCTGCGGGAGATTTTTGGTTTTGTATCCTGTTGCTGTTCTATGCAAAACGGGAGCCGAAAGAGGGGCGTGTGGCAGCGGTATATATGCTGTTCTATGGAATTGGTCGATTTGCAATTGAGTTTTTGAGAAATGATTACCGTGGCAGCGTGGGAGTGCTTTCTACATCTCAATTAATCTCCATTGGTGTCGTGGCATTGGGAGCTGTTCTTTATGTGGTAGCGCCTAAATTTCAGAAGAAAGTGAAAGCATAGAGATTCCTTGTTTTTTACTATTTGCGTAAATAAAAAAGATGCTGGCATTTTGCACAGCATCTTTTTTTGCTTTATTACATGTCGATTAATAATTATTTCCAGGTTAATTTATAGTAACCGCTACAGGTTTTTGTAGCAGGCTTTACCTGAATATAATAGGTACCGGCTTTTACTTTGCCCGTTGTAGTAAATGGATTTTTTTGTCCTTGAGAAGCACTGCCAACTTTAAATGTTTTTGTGTATACACCAGGACCAGAAAGAGTAATAAAAAGTAAATCGTTGGTATATGGTGTAAGAATGATATTTAATTTTTTTGCAGAAGTAAGATTAATTTTATACCAGTCAGAGTTCTTGTCACCTACACGAATTAATCCGGTAGCGGATTTCTTATTTTTAATGTTTAATGCTTTCGTTTTTTTGGCACCGCTTTTATCAGTAACTTTGGTGAAAGAAGCATTTAATTTTACACCACCGTCTGCAAGTACCTGAAGATAATAAGTAGTTCCTTTTTTTACACCATAGTAATCGGAGTAATATAAATCTTCGGTTGCATTGGTATTATAGTTCATAACTGGTGAAACAGCTGTTGTTTTCTTTTTATCGAATAACTGCCATTTACCGTATACATATGATCCCGCATAATAGGTAGATGCGTTTGTTGCTGTGATTTTTAAGTAACCGTCATTTTTTGCAGTAAATTTAATCCATGTTGGTTGTCCGGTCATTACATAGCACTGCTCATCTGTGATTGTTACGCTGGACTTTCCGGTGCTTTTAAAAGAAAGCTCAGCAGCAGAAACTTCTGTTGGAACTGCTACACAAATAACGGATAATGCCATAACTGCTGCAAGTGCAAGGCTTGCAACTTTGTTAAATATTTTCTTTGTTTGATTTTTCATAACATGTTTCCTTTCCATTTTAGTGTAATAAAGCGTTATGTATATAATCTACCACATCAAATTGGAAAAATCCAGTACTAATGTCTTATTTTATCCACAAATATTTCACAAAATATTACATGATATTTAAAATATTTGTTTACATATGGCCTAAAACGTGATAAATTATCAAAAAGGCTTATCGTTTTTTCCTGCCATAATATTATGGGGGAATCTTATGTCAATAAAAAGTAGTATCTTACGGACAGTGGTGACTGTCCTCTGCATGGTATCCATGCTGTTTATATCCAATTACCAGACGATAGAAGTATATGCAGCTTCCGCCGAAGGGGGAATGTCAGTAGAGGAAAATTTTAAAGGGGGGTATGACGAACATCTGCTGGGAAGCTCAGGGGAAACATATGGTTTTGTTATTTTAGGAACTTATTCGGAAAGGTTAAAAATCGGAGACAGCTTTTATCTTCCGGTTATTACCAGTAATGGAAAAAGACCCAGATTTTCATCCGACAATTCCAAAGTGGCATCTGTCAATACTTATGGAAAAATCACTGCAAAGAAA